>NZ_JBNFXM010000008.1:0-209189 GCF_049943995.1 Lysinibacillus sp. VIII_CA | reverse complement strand
CCATAAAAGAAATTTGATTAGCTCAAATTGTTTTGCTGGCATCATTTTGATGTCCAAAATTTTGTTTCGTTCACTAGCTAGGCTAGCTACTTAAAACTTTATTGATTACGTTTTGCTTGTTCAGTTTTCAAGGTTCATGTTGTTTATTTCAGCGTCACCTCTTGGCGACTTATTTATAATATCAAGATTCGACAACTATGTCAACATATTATCTAAAAATATTTCAATAGATTATATTTTAGTCACTCAAATACTTAATTGTACGTGAAAATATTATATTGCCTGTAGAAAAGAGTAATGTAAATGAAGGTGTTTTACTTTACGTAATAGCCTACCTCTTCTCTTTATTATCCTTAATATGAATGAGAAAAGGCAGCCATAGTTATGGCGTGCCTTTCTATAAATTAGTAATAATTCGAGAAATATAAAAACTGCGATTTTTTCCTAAATCAAAAATTTCACCTGTATGAACTAATTTAATGAGTGGACGTGTTGGCGCAAACTTATTTACAAACATGACTTCTCCACGCTCCAAGTTAGAAAGTTCAACAATTGTACCAATAGGAAGATCCGCTACAATATCGATTAATGCACGTACCACTTTAATATCAAACTTACCAAACTCAGATTCATTAATCATTTCTATTACTTTAAATGAAGATTGCTTGGACCTGTATACTCGTTCACATGTCATAGCATGGAATACATCTGCCACAGCAATGATTTGTGCAAAGATAGAAATATTAGCAATCTTTTCACCTTTCGGGTATCCACTACCATTTAAACGTTCATGGTGTTGGAATATTGCCTCTTTCATAGTTTCTTTTAAAATGGTTAAATCCTTCACCATGTTATAGCTATAAATTGGATGTTTATAAATTTCATCAAACTCTTGCTCAGTAAGAGGTGTCTTTTTATCTCGAATTCGGGGGTGTACTTTAGCCATTCCACAATCAGCCAATAGACCACCTATCGCAATTTGAATTGTAGTCCCCCTATCATAACCCAACTTTTGAGCAACTACAGAGGAAATCAGGGCAGTAGCTACACAATGGTGATATAAATAGTCTTTAGGATTAGAAAACTCATTTAAATCAAAAATAATTGTTCGATCCTCCAATACCATCTCCACCAAAGGCAATATAATGGTTCTCGCTTTGGCGATATCTACCTTAGAACCTGCTTCCCAATTTTTGAATTCCTTTTTAAATTGTTCAATAGAATGATTATAAGATTTTCTAAAAGTCGGAATGTCCTCTACTACTACTTCTACATCTATTTCTCTCTTTTCTGAATGAATATCGTTTTGATTTTTATAAACAGGGACGTTAAAAATATTAAATGCCTGAAAAACTTGTAAATGTACATGGGAAATCGTTGTATCTTTAAAGATGATAGGATACTGTGTATTAGCAAAAATATCTTCAGAAATTACTCTACCAACGCCTAACTCTGAAATTGGAACATGTATTGTTTCCATGAAATGAACACCTCTCCACTTTAACTTGCTTCAAATAAGGGTACCTTTATTTTATCATGTAATTCAAAATAATTACTTATTTTTCATTATTTATAATAAAAAACCGATGAACGACATGAACGCTGTCGTCATCGGTTTAAGTTATTCCTCTATTTCCTCTTCATCTTCAGGCAACTCTTCTTCTTTTTCAACCTTAGCTACAGTTGCAACTAATTCATCATCACCTAAGCGAATTAAACGAACACCTTGTGTGCTGCGTCCAATTAATGAAATATCATTAACATCCATACGAATAAGCATGCCGTTAATAGTAATAAGCATAATATCCTCTGAACCATCAACTGTTTTCACAGCCACCATCGGACCATTTTTATCAGTAATTTGCATTGTTTTTAATCCAACGCCACCACGGCTTTGTAAACGATAATCATCTTCAGAAGTACGTTTACCATAACCTTTTTCAGTAACTACTAAAATTTCTTGTCCTGGTTCAACAATCTCCATACCTACTACTTCGTCACCATCACGAAGTTTAATACCTCGTACACCACCAGCTGTACGTCCCATAGAACGAATATCATCTTCCTGGAAACGAACAAGCATACCATCACGTGTACCGATGATAATTTGCTTATCCCCATCTGTTAAACGAACAGAAATAAGATCATCATCTTCTCGTAAACTGATAGCTATTAAACCATTCGTACGAATGTTGGCAAATTGTGATACAGGTGTACGTTTCGTAATACCTGTTTTAGTTGTAAAGATAAAGTACGCATCTTCATCAAATGATCCAACACGAATCATCGCTGTTACTTTCTCACCTTTATCGATATTGAGCAAGTTAACAATCGGTAGCCCTTTAGCTGTACGACCATACTCTGGAATTTCGTAACCTTTCGCTCTAAATACTTTACCTTTGGAAGTAAAGAATAGAATTGTATCATGTGTAGAGGTATTCATAAGATGCTCTACAAAGTCATCTTCGTTTGTACCCATTCCCTGAACACCACGACCACCGCGTTTCTGACTACGATATGTATTCGCAGCTAAACGTTTAATATAGCCGTTATGCGTTAAAGTAACGACTGAATTTTCAACAGGAATTAGATCCTCATCCTCAATCATTTCAATACCGCCAGAAGTAATTTCAGTACGGCGTGTATCACTATAGCGGTCTTTCAGCTCTAAAATTTCAGTACGAATGATATCAACAATTTTAGCTTCGTCCGCTAAAATTGCCTTTAATTCAGCGATTAGAACCTGAAGCTCTTGATATTCCGCTTCAATTTTTTCACGCTCTAAGCCACTTAAACGAACTAAACGCATATCTAAAATGGCTTGAGCTTGTCGTTCTGATAAATTAAAACGCTCCATTAATTGAGGCTTCGCTTCTTCACCACTACGTGAACCACGAATAATCGCAATTATTTCATCAATATGGTCTAATGCAATTCGTAAGCCTTCTAAAATATGTGCACGGTCCTCTGCTTTTCGAAGATCGAATTCAGTACGACGACGAATAATAACTTTTTGGTGCTCTAAATAATGGTATAGCATTTCTTTTAAGCCTAATACCTTTGGCTGACCATTTACTAATGACAGCATATTGATACCAAAGCTTGATTGCATAGCTGTTTGTTTGTAAAGATTGTTTAAAACTACATTAGCATTTGCATCTTTTCGTACCTCAATCACTACTCGCATACCACGACGGTCTGACTCATCACGTAAATTCGTAATACCATCGATTTTTTTATCACGGACAAGCTCTGCAATTTTTTCAATCAGCTTAGCCTTATTTACTTGGTATGGTAACTCGTGAACAAGGATAGTTTCCTTACCATTAGCTTTTTGCTCAATTTCCACCTTCGCACGAATAATGATGGAACCACGGCCAGATTCATAAGCTCTACGAATACCACTACGGCCCAAAATTAATCCGCCAGTAGGGAAATCCGGGCCAGGGATGATTTCCATCAATTCCTCTGTGGTAATAGCTGGGTTTTCAGAAAGTGCTATAACCGCATCAATGGTTTCACCTAGATGGTGAGGAGGAATATTTGTGGCCATACCAACAGCAATCCCTGCAGCACCGTTTACCAATAAGTTTGGATAACGACTTGGTAAAACAATCGGTTCTTTTTCAGAGCCATCATAGTTATCTGTATAGTCAATTGTATCTTTATTGATATCACGTAGCATTTCCATGGCAATTTTAGACATACGTGATTCTGTATAACGCATAGCTGCAGCTCCATCACCATCAACAGAACCAAAGTTCCCATGACCGTCAACAAGCATATAACGATAGCTGAAATCTTGCGCCATACGTACCATAGCGTCATAAATGGAAGAGTCACCATGTGGATGGTACTTACCCATTACATCCCCTACAATACGTGCTGATTTTTTGTAAGGTTTATCTGCTGTATTTCCTAACTCCTGCATCCCATATAAAATACGACGATGTACTGGTTTTAATCCATCACGTACATCAGGTAATGCACGTGAAACAATTACACTCATTGCATAATCAAGAAAGGATGTTTCAATTTCTTCTGTAATATTAATTCCTTTAACACCGGAGCGTTCTTGTTCTGACAAAGTGTAGACCTCCTCTCAAGAAAAATTAGATATCTAAATTAGCGTAAACGGCATTTTCCTCGATAAATTGACGACGAGGTTCAACTTCATCGCCCATTAAACGCTCAAATGCTTGGTTAGCTTTAATTGCATCATCTAATTCTACTTGTAATAATGTACGGTGCTCTGGATCCATTGTAGTATCCCAAAGTTGTTCAGCATTCATTTCACCAAGACCTTTATAACGCTGTACATTCGGTTTTGGCATTTTTGGTAGACGTTCTAAAATTTCTTTTAATGTTTCATCATCATAGCAATATTCAACATGCTTACCTTGTTTCACTTGATAAAGTGGTGGCTGTGCAATGTAAATATAGCCTGCCTCTATAAGTGGACGAAGGAAACGGAAGAAGAATGTTAAAAGCAATGTACGAATATGTGCACCATCAACATCGGCATCTGTCATAATAATGATTTTATGATAACGGGCCTTTTCTAAATTGAACTCTTCTCCAATACCAGTACCGAATGCTGTAATCATGGCACGGATTTCTGCGTTCGATAAAATCTTATCTAAGCGTGCCTTTTCAACATTGAGAATTTTCCCACGTAAAGGCAATATTGCTTGGAAGTGACGATCACGTCCTGATTTAGCTGATCCTCCCGCAGAATCACCCTCAACAATATAGATTTCACAATCAGCTGGATTTGTTGAAGAACAGTCCGCCAATTTACCAGGCAAGCTTGACACTTCCAATGCATTTTTACGACGGGTAAACTCACGGGCCTTTTTGGCTGCGACACGAGCACGAGCTGCCATTAAACCTTTTTCAACAACTTTGCGTGCAACAGTTGGATTTTCCAACATAAATCGTTCAAAACCATCCGAGAATAAAGAGTTAGTAATTTGACTAACTTCTGAGTTCCCTAGCTTTGTTTTTGTTTGCCCCTCAAATTGAGGATCCGGATGTTTAACAGAGACAATAGCTGTTAAGCCTTCGCGTACATCCTCACCTGTCAAATTGGCATCCGCTTCTTTCAACAATCCACCTTTTCGTGCGTAATCATTAATGACGCGTGTAAGAGCTGTTTTAAAACCAGACTCATGTGTACCACCTTCATACGTATTAATATTATTAGCAAATGAAAAAATATTAGAAGAGAAACCTGCATTGTATTGCATAGCAATCTCAACAGAGATACCATCTTTTTCTCCAAGAACATCAATCGGATCATGAATAGGCTCTTTAGATTGATTTAGGTGCTCAACATATGAACGGATACCACCTTCATAGTGATATGTAGTTGAACGCTCCTCGCCTTCTCGTTCATCAGCAATGGTAATCTTGATTCCACGATTTAAATATGCCAATTCTCGAATACGGTGAGCTAAAATATCATATTCATAAACAGTAGTTTCTTTAAAAATTTCTGGGTCCGCTTTAAAACGTGTTGTTGTTCCATTACGGTCTGTATCGCCAATAATCTTTAGTTCTTGTATCGTTTTTCCACGTTGGAATTTGATTTCATGAATATGACCTTCACGGTGAACTTGCACAATTGTTTCAACAGAAAGAGCATTTACAACGGATGCCCCTACTCCATGTAGACCACCTGAAACTTTATAGCCTCCACCACCAAATTTACCACCAGCATGTAAAACCGTCATGATAACTTCAACAGCAGGCTTACCCATCTTTTCTTGAATGCTGACTGGAATACCACGACCGTTATCTTCTACACGAATCCAATTTTCTTTTTCTATTGTTACCTGTATATCAGTACAAAATCCTGCCAGAGCTTCATCGATACTATTATCAACGATTTCCCATACTAAGTGGTGTAACCCTTTTGAGCTTGTTGAACCGATATACATCCCTGGTCTTTTACGTACTGCCTCTAAACCTTCTAATACCTGTATCTGATCGGCCTCATAAGCTTGGTTTTGTAAACCTTCGTTCTCTATAGCCACGGCTTTCATCTACTCCTTCATAACATCATTGTGTGTAAATGAATGAACAGTCAACCGAGCTGACTATTACCATTCTTTTGTAATCTAAAAAACTACCCTGGCTAACTTTTTTCAATCGCACCTTGTTTCACGTGGAACAGTTGAGCCTGCTCCATCGTTTCATGATGAATACCTTCAACACTTGTCGTTGTGACAAAGGTTTGCACTTCACCTTGAATGGTATTTAATAAATGCGATTGACGATAATCATCGAGTTCCGACAAGACATCATCTAAAAGTAGTATGGGTGTTTCATTTGTTTCTTGTTTAATTAATTCAATTTCAGCAAGTTTTAAAGATAATGCAGTTGTACGCTGCTGTCCTTGCGAGCCATATGTTTGCACATCATAGCCATTTACTAAAAACTGCAAATCATCACGATGTGGACCAACTAACGTTACACCTCTGTCAAATTCACGTTCTCTTGCTTCCATCAATTTTTGATGTAAAGTATTTTCAATTTCGCTAGAAGAATGTTCTTTTTCTATTCCAGCTACCGTACGATATTTTATAATGAGCGTTTCCTTCCCTTGTGATATACCTGCATGTATAGGTTCAGCCCACTCCTGCAATAAATCCATAAATTGAAATCTTTTACGAATAATTTGGGTAGCTGCATGAATATATTGTTCATTATAAACCTCATACATCACATCATTTGACATGGACTTGCCCTGGTTCATCTTTAAGAAATGGTTACGTTGTTTTAAAACTTTTTGAAAGGTTAATAAATCGTGTAAATAGACAGGCGAAATTTGCCCAATCTCCATATCAATAAAACGTCGGCGTATTTGCGGACTACCTTTTACAACGTTTAAATCTTCTGGTGCAAACATAACGACGTTCATTTGGCCAATATAATGACTAAGGCGACTTTGCTCTATATGATTTATCTTGCCCTTTTTACCTTTCTTTGTAATCGTAAGCTCTATCGGTAAAATACCATGTCTTTTTTGAACTGCCCCTTCTATTTTACCATAGTCTGAATCCCAACGTATCAATTCTTTATCGTTCGTTGTTCGATGGGATTTAGCCATTGCTAGTACGTAGATAGACTCCATAACATTTGTTTTTCCTTGAGCATTTTCACCAATGAAAACATTAATTTTAGGAGAGAAGTTTAAAGCTAAGGCATCATAATTACGGTAATTTGTAAGTTTTATTTGTTCAATATGCATAGTTTACTGCCCAGTTGGTCCTACGATTTGAAAACGACCACATCCTGGTATATTTACAATGTCTCCGTTTCGTAATTTACGACCTCGACGATCATCTACTTCTCCATTGACATACACAGCATTTTCCTGTAAAAACCACTTAGCCATTCCACCTGAACTAATGGCATCAGATATTTTTAATAGCTGCCCTAACGTGATGAACTCCTCATCGATTTTAATGTCCTGCATAGTGTGTTTCCCTCCAAATACAGACTGTCTATCTCTCTATCATACCTAAAATTTCGCCATAAGTAAAAAAGATAGCCGCAAATTGCGACTATCCTAGCAGATCTTAAATTTTTAGTAAGTACGTACAGGTAAAATTAATTGTAAAATTGCATCGTCATGAACCGAGCGTAAAATAAATGGTCTCATTGCGCCTGTAAATTGAATGACTACGTCTTGGCCATCGATAGCTTTCAATGCTTCCATCATATATTTGGCACTAAAGGAAATTTTCAAGCCTTCTCCTTCTAATGACTCAACAGGAATTTCTTCTTGTACTTTACCGATTTCAGGTGAATTAGAAGAAACCTCAACTGCTTGATGACCCAATATTTCAAAACGGACAACATTATTACGATCCCCTCTTGCTACAAGCGAAGCACGGTCTATAGCTTGTAATAAAGATTTACCATTAATTGTAACATTAGTTTGGTATTCTTCTGGAATTAAACGGGAAGTGTCTGGGTAATTTCCTTCTAGTAAACGTGAGAAGAATAATACATCCCCTGTTTTAAACAATACTTGCTGACTTGTAATAACAATTTGAACAAGGTTTGTAGAATCCTCTAATACTTTATTTAATTCATTTAAACTTTTTCCTGGGATTACAACACTATGTTCAACCTCTGGTAAATTTTCCAGTTGAACCTTACGTCTTGCTAAACGATGACTATCTGTTGCAACACAGATTAATGTTTCATTTTTAATCTGCCAGTTTACACCTGTCAACACGGGTCTACTTTCAGAAGTGGCAACGGCGAATACAGTTTCACGAATAATTGTTTTTAAAAGATCAGCAGGAATAGTAAATTTTTGATCCTCTGTTAATTCCGGTAATAATGGATATTCAGCTGCATCAGAGCCAATTAAATGGAACTCCGATTTACCTGAGCGAATATGCGTTTGGAAACCAGGAGTTACTTGGATTTCAACATCATTTGTTGGTAATTTACGTATAATTTCATTAAACATACGGGCTTGTACAACAATTGATCCTGTTTCTGCAATGTGAATAATCTGTTGTCCATCTTCCTCAACGGGGATAAATGTTTGAATTGTAATATCCGCATCACTACCTGTTAAGCGAATACCTTCTTCAGTTACATCAATTTTGATGCCTGTTAAAATTGGAATAGTTGTTTTTGAACTTACCGCTTTCATGACATCATTTAAACCCTCTAATAAACGGTCACGTAAAATATCAAATTTCATTCGTTTTCCCTCACATATTTATATTATTTATTTATATAAAATAAAAAAGATATAGTAATAGGCTCTGTGGATTTGTGGATAAGTGCCTTTTTATGAATAAAATCAGTCTATCCACATGTAGATAGACTGTGTATAAGTTTGTGTTTAAATAGTAGGATTGTCCACAGTAATTACTTCCCTAGCATGCTACGAATTTGTTTAACATCTTGTTGAAGCTGGACGTCATTTTTCAACAAAGAAGATATTTTTTCGTGAGCATGAATCACAGTTGTATGATCACGTCCACCAAATTCTTCGCCAATTTTCGGCAGTGAAAAATCTGTTAATTCACGTGATAAATACATGGCAATTTGGCGAGGAAAAGCAATTAACTTTGTACGCTTTTTCGCCGTAAAATCTTCTAAACGTATACTAAAATGCTCACCAACAGCATTTTGAATGTCTAATATTGTCACAGTTCGTGGCTTTGAATTAGGAATGATATCTTTAAGTGCCTCAGCAGCAAGTGTGGCATTAATATCTTTGTTTACGAGCGATGAATAGGCAACGACGCGAATAAGCGCACCTTCAAGCTCCCTAATATTGGAGTCAATCTGGTTCGCAATATAGAGCATTACTTCATTGGGTACCTCTAAACCATCTGCTTTTGCTTTTTTACGCAAAATAGCAATTCGTGTTTCCAAATCAGGAGGTGCAATATCCGTTATTAATCCCCATTCAAAACGTGAACGTAGCCGATCCTCTAATGTAGGAATTTCCTTAGGAGGTCTGTCACTCGATATAACAATTTGCTTGGATTCCTCGTGTAAAGTATTAAACGTGTGGAAAAATTCTTCTTGAGTTGATTCTTTTCCAGCAAGGAATTGAATATCATCAATTAGCAGTACATCCACATTGCGGTATTTATTGCGAAAATCAAGTGCTTTGTTATCACGAATAGAGTTAATAAATTCATTTGTAAATTTCTCAGATGATAAATAGACCACCTTTGCATTAGGATTATGCTCTAAAACATAATGACCGATGGCATGCATTAAGTGTGTCTTACCAAGCCCAACTCCCCCATAGATGAAGAAAGGGTTATAAGCCTTTGCAGGTGCTTCAGCGACTGCTAGAGAGGCAGCATGTGCAAAGCGGTTACCAGAGCCAATAACAAACGTATCAAAAGTATACTTCGGGTTTAACATCCCCGGTGAAATATCATGGTGATCGTTATTCTTTGCTTGGATAATCGGCGCCGGCAAATCAAAATCGTCCGAATCCTGGTTTTTTTGAACAACAAATTTAATAAGCAAGTCTTCGCCTGTAAGCTCCGTTAATATACCTGTAATCAAATGAATATAATGATTCTCAAGCCAATCTCGAGCAAACGAATTTGGCGCAGCTATTGTCACAGTTGAACCACTGCCATTGTAGGACAGTAATTTGGTAGATTTTAGCCACGTTTCGAAGCTTGGTTTAGAAATTTTTTGTTCAACTTGAGCCAGGACATTATTCCATAATTCTTCTAAATGTTCCAAGCTACTAATCTCCTTTACAGTGTTCAATACATAAAAAAAATTGCATTTATAGAAATGGTAAATACGTTCATTTTACAACTCGTCCACATAATCACAAGTTGTGGATAAAAGTTAACCAAAGGCTGTGATGAAAATTATCCACAGCATATTAACAGTTGTGGATAATTAAAATGTTCATTTCAGTTTTCAACAAAGTGAAGCACAGTAATCGTATCAGAAAAACAAAGCTATTTCAATAGTTTATGAAACTTATCCACATGGCTTGTAGTTATGCACTTTAGAGTTGTCCACAAGCACTGCTTATGTGAAAAAGCTGTAGATAATTGTTGTGGATAAAAAAATATGCAAAAAATACTATACACAACTTTGTGTAAAAAAAACAAGTCCTCTGTGGATAAATATTTTTATAATAATGTTATAATAGAGTGTCTTTTACGGAGGATTTAAATGCGCTCTGAGGATAGATGAAGTAGTTGCATTTAGATACATAGAATAGTTACCTAAAAGAAATTTGTTAAATACATTGACAAAATAACTAGTTACTTTATATAATATTCGAGTCTGTATGTTGAAAAATTCAACTCATATATCAGGAGGTGTCTATATAAATGAAACGTACTTACCAACCAAAGAAACGTAAACACAGTAAAGTTCACGGTTTCCGCGCACGTATGAGCACGAAAAACGGTCGCAAAGTTCTTGCTGCTCGTCGTCGTAAAGGAAGAAAAGTTTTATCAGCATAAAATAAGTCCACTGAGCCACATCAGTGGTCTTTTTTTTCTTTATTTTTGGTAAACCTAGAAGTGAGGATCAAAGATATTATCTATTAGCAGGTGAAAGAAATGAAAAAACGCCAAAGAGTGAAGAAGAATGATGATTTTCAAAAGGTGTTTAAAAAAGGTAAATCTTTCGCTAATCGTCAGTTTGTTGTTTACTTTTTAGAAAAAGAGGGACAAACAGAATTTCGTGTAGGTTTATCGGTTAGTAAGAAACTTGGGAATGCGGTAAAACGCAACCAAATAAAACGCTATATTCGCCATAGTATTCTTGATTTAAAGGATGATTTAAAGCCGAATATGGACTATGTTATTATCGCCAGACAACCGGCGGCCACTATGGATTTTCATGAAGTGAAACAAAGTTTGCAACATGTACTAAAAATCGCAAAGATATTGAGGAAAGTGTAATGTATGCAACCGAGTGGTAAAATGCGCCTGTATGATTAGCTTTAAGAATAAGAGTGAAATGGCATACCATAACATAGGTATACACATAGGGGTATTACTAGCGTTAGATTTCACTTATAAAATATGTTAAATTCGCCACAAAACTCAGGAATAAGTATATATTGTGAGAATATTTAGTAGAGTGAAACGTTATTGGCATGATAAAATAGCTGATAACTTTATCTTTGTTCAAGCTTAGATAAAGCTGCTGTCAGAAGTCACAGATTTTAAGGCAGGAAACTGTCAGTCAGTGAATAAAGAAGATGCATATAGAATTTGAAAAAGTGAATAGTAATTGTAGGGGGAAGAAGGTTGAAAAAACAACATTGGGTAATTTTGTCACTAGTATCAGTAGCTCTACTACTATCTGGTTGTACAGAATTCAATGAACCAATTTCCAAAGAAAGCACTGGCTTCTGGAATGAATTCATTGTTTGGCCGTTGGTATCAGCGATAAAATACTTTGCTGACCTACTTGGCACGTATGCATGGGGGATCATTGCTGTAACGATCATTATTCGTTTAGCAATTTTACCATTAATGATTAAACAAACAAAGAGTTCTAAAAAAATGCAAGAAATTCAGCCAAAATTGAAGGAACTGCAAAAGAAGTATGCTTCTAAGGATGCTCAGACACAACAACAATATCAGCAAGAAATGATGAAGCTGATGAGTGAATCAGGCGTAAACCCACTTGCAGGGTGTTTACCAGTAATCATTCAAATGCCAATTTTAATTGGTTTTTATCATGCAATAAGCCGTATGAATGCTACATCTACATTTGATTTAGGGAATTTCTTTATCTTCCCGCTAGCAGATCCTGCACCTGCATTAGCAATTACAGCAGGTTTAATGCAATTTATCGTATTACGTACAGGACCAGCAATGGATAATCCTCAAATGAAAATCATGATGTATATTATGCCATTCATGATCATTGCCTTTGGTATGGCCTTACCAGCTGCATTATCATTATATTGGGTAATCGGGAATATTATTTCGATTTTCCAAAACCTGTATATTTATAAACCTTGGAATAAAGATAAAACACAACCTGCTCAAAATGGAGGGGCTAAAAAGTGAAACAACTTACGCAAATAGGCGCAACAACACAAGAAGCGATCTCATTAGCGTTACAGAAACTTGGCAAAACCCGTGAACAAGTAGATGTTGAAGTTTTACAAGAAGGTAAAAAAGGATTTTTAGGTTTTGGTGCACGCTCTGCAGAAGTTCGTGTAACTGTAAAGGAAGTTCAGATTCCGGTCATTGAAAGTGAAAAAGCCGAATCGCAAATAACGACTCAATTAGACAAACAATTAGCAGTAGATGATGTTGAAACAATAAGTTCACAAGTTTCTGATCAACCAAATGAAATCGAAGCTGTTCAAAAAGTCGTAAACGAACAAAATGAGGAAGAAGATTCAGCAAATCCAATTGAGGATGCAAAAACTTACTTAGTAACTATTGCTGAACAATTGGATATTCATGATCTTGATATAAGTACAACACGTGAAGGGAAATACGTTTATTTTCAGCTGAAAAGTGAGAAAGCTGCTCTACTTATCGGAAAACGTGGTCAAACATTAAATTCCTTACAGCAATTAACACAGTTAGTGCTAAATAAAAGCGCTAAGCAGTTCTTAATGGTGAAATTAGATGTGGAAAACTATCGCGAACGTCGACAAGAAGCATTAGAGTTACTGGCTGATCGAATGGCGGACAAAGCATTACGTTCAAATCAACGTGTGGCATTTGAACCTATGCCGTCATACGAAAGAAAAATAATTCATAATCAATTAGCCAATCGTCTTGATCTTGAGACGTATTCAGAAGGTTCAGAACCAAATCGTTATTTAGTCATTGAGCCCGTCAAAAATAAATAGATTTAAAACATGCAGACACTATAGTTTTAAAGGTCATTTTATCCTTTGTGATAAAATGACCTTTTTTTATGAGACAAAGAATTGTATTTTTTGTTGAAATTCAGTTTTATAAAAAAGGTTGTTATCCACATTTGGAAATGATCCTTACTTTAGATTTTGCTGAAAATATGTTAGTCTAAGGTGTTAGTAAGTATTGGTCGGTTTCGATTATCCACATGTGGATAACGTTGAGGAGGTCATTAAATGGAGTTTGATACAATTGCTGCGATATCCACACCGATGGGTGAAGGTGCCATAGCCATCGTTCGTTTAAGTGGGGACGAAGCAGTGGCGATTGCAGATAAAATATTTAAATCACCAGGTGGAAAAAGTTTAACGACAAAGGATTCGCACACTATTCATTATGGACATTTAGTGGATCCTAAAACAAACGAGGTAGTAGAGGAAGTAATGCTATCATTGATGCGTGGTCCAAAAACTTTCACACGTGAGGATGTAGTTGAAATAAATTGTCACGGTGGTTTGGTTTCAGTTAATCGTGTTTTACAACTAGCATTAACGAATGGGGCAAGATTAGCAGAACCAGGTGAATTTACTAAACGTGCGTTTTTAAATGGGCGTATTGATTTATCACAGGCTGAAGCAGTAATGGATTTGATAAGAGCTAAAACAGATCGAGCAATGAATGTTGCCTTGGGTCAGATGGATGGAAAATTATCAAGACTTATTGGTGACTTGCGCCAAGCTTTACTAGAGACATTAGCGCAAGTAGAGGTTAATATAGATTATCCAGAGTATGATGATGTAGAAGAGATGACTGTACCTGTTTTAGTAGAAAAATGTACATGGGTACGAGATGAAATTATTAAACTTCTCCAAACATCTTCTCAAGGGAAAATATTACGAGAGGGTTTATCGACTGTTATTTTAGGCCGTCCAAATGTAGGGAAATCTTCTCTTTTAAATAGCTTAGTACAGGAAAATAAGGCCATAGTGACAGATATTGCTGGTACTACTCGTGATATTATAGAAGAGTACGTCAATGTACGCGGTGTTCCGCTTCGTTTAGTGGATACAGCGGGTATTCGTGAGACAGAAGACATTGTTGAACGAATTGGCGTAGAACGTTCGAGAGAAGCGCTACGTGGAGCAGATTTAATATTATTTGTATTAAACTATGCAGATGAGTTAACTGCTGAGGACGAGCGTTTATTCGAAACGATTGAGGCGATGGACTACATCGTTATTATCAATAAAACAGATCTACCGCAAAAAATTAATTTAGCGCGTGTCAAAGAGCTAGCAGGTAAACATCGCATTGTAACCACCTCTCTCTTACAGGAGGAGGGTGTTACAGAGCTTGAAGAAGCGATAGCTGCATTGTTCTTTGAAGGGCAAATTGAAGCGGGCGATTTAACATATGTTTCAAATGCAAGACATATTGCACTATTGCATCAAGCACAGGCGACAGTTGAGGATGCAATAGCAGCTGCTCAAGCTGGAGTTCCAGTTGATATGGTACAAATTGATGTCACAAGAACTTGGGAATTACTTGGTGAGATTATAGGTGACACAGTGCAAGAAAGCCTAATCAACCAGCTATTTTCTCAGTTTTGCTTAGGAAAATAACTTTAAGAAAGAAAGGAAGATACGAGCATGCCAACAAAATATGAGGCAGGCACGTTTGATGCGATCGTCATTGGCGCAGGTCATGCAGGTTCAGAAGCTGCACATGCTGCGGCTAAAATGGGTGCTAAAACATTAATGTTAACGATCAACTTAGATATGATTGCATTTATGCCATGTAATCCATCCATTGGTGGTCCTGCCAAAGGAATCGTCGTACGTGAAATAGACGCTTTAGGTGGCGTCATGGGGAAAGTTATAGATAAAACGCATATCCAAATGCGAATGTTAAATACAGGAAAAGGCCCAGCTGTACGTGCATTACGTGCGCAAGCTGACAAAGTTTTGTATCAACAAGAAATGAAACGCATATTAGAGGAAACCGAAAACTTAACAATCCATCAAGGAATGGTAGAAGAACTTATCATTGAGGATGGAGAAGTAACAGGGGTTATTACACAAATTGGTGCTATTTATCGTGCCAAAACAGTAGTGGTCACAACAGGTACCTTCCTACGCGGTGAAATTATTATTGGGGATATAAAATATTCAAGTGGTCCTAATAACCAACAACCGTCCATTCGCTTAGCTGATAATTTAAAAGAGCTTGGTTTTGACCTTGTTCGATTTAAAACAGGTACACCACCACGTGTTAATAATCGTACAATTGATTATGATAAAACTGAAATTCAGCCAGGAGATGAAGTTCCACGTGCATTTAGTTTTGAAACAACGGAATTCATTATGGACCAATTACCTTGCTGGTTAACGTATACAAGCCCTGAAACACATGAAATAATTGAGGCGAATTTACATCTATCACCGATGTATTCTGGGATGATTAAAGGGACGGGTCCACGCTACTGCCCTTCGATTGAAGATAAAGTAGTACGCTTCAACGATAAGCCGAGACATCAAATCTTCTTAGAGCCAGAAGGACGTAATACACGTGAGGTTTATGTTCAAGGTTTATCAACAAGCCTACCAGAGCATGTTCAAACACGTTTATTAAAATCAATCCCAGGCTTAGAGAATGCAGAAATGATGCGTGCTGGCTATGCCATTGAATATGATTCAATTGTACCCACACAATTGTGGCCAACACTAGAAACAAAGCGCATTAAAGGCTTATATACAGCTGGCCAAATTAATGGTACATCGGGTTATGAAGAAGCAGCGGCCCAAGGATTAATGGCAGGAATGAATGCTGCAGCTAATGTACTTGGCAAAGAGGAATTAATCCTTAGTCGCTCGGATGCCTATATTGGGGTACTAATTGATGATCTTGTGACAAAAGGAACAAATGAGCCGTATCGTTTACTAACTTCTCGTGCAGAGTATCGCTTACTGCTACGTCATGATAACGCTGATTTACGATTATTAGAGCTAGCTTATAAAATCGGAATGGTACCACAAGAAAGATATGACAAGTTCAATGCGAAAAAGGCATTAATCGAAAATGAAATTGCACGTCTTCGTGAAATAATTATTAAACCGAATGAAGCTACACAAGCGGTTATTCGTTCTGCTGGTGGTAGTGAATTAAAAGACGGCATTCGAGGTGCTGATTTACTAAAACGCCCCGAGATGCATTATGAGATGATTTCTTCATTAATTCCGGCAGATATTGAATTTACAGAAGAAGTAAAAGAGCAAATTGAAATTCAGCTTAAATATGAAGGCTATATCGAAAAAGCATTGCTACAAGTAGAGAAGCTGCATAAAATGGAAAACAAAAAAATCCCTGAAAACATTGATTATGATGCTATTTCTGGATTAGCGACAGAAGCACGTCAAAAATTAAAACAAGTTACACCGCTTTCCATTGCACAAGCCTCTCGTATTTCTGGTGTTAACCCAGCAGATATTTCTATTCTTCTTGTTTATATTGAACAAGGTAAAATTGCAAAAATAAGCGGCTAATAAGAACAGTAAAGTGAATAAGGGGCGGGCATACCATTGTGCCCGCTTCCTATTTTTAAAGCAATACTATTGTTAAGATGAACTAGTAGGGCTAGATTAATAAAGGAGACTTTACATGAACGAACAACAATTTATTGAGGCACTGAAAAAAAAGGGCATCGAGCTTTCCGAAAAGCAAATTACTCAATTTAAAAAATACTTTGAATTACTTGTCGAGTGGAATGAAAAGATGAACCTGACTGCTATTACAGATTTAGAAGGTGTTTATTTAAAACATTTCTTTGACTCTATTAGTGCCTCATTTTATTTTGATTTTTCAAAAGTAATCACTGTTTGTGATGTAGGAGCAGGGGCTGGTTTTCCTAGTATTCCAATAAAAATCTGTTTCCCACATTTACATGTCACAATTGTCGACTCCTTAAATAAAAGAATTACATTTTTAAATCATTTAAGTGATGAGTTACAATTAGAAAATATGAATTTTGTGCATGCTCGTGCAGAAGAGTTTGGTCAAAATATAAAATATCGTGAGCAATACGATGTGGTGACAGCACGTGCAGTAGCTCGTTTATCTGTTTTATCGGAGCTATGTGTACCATTAGCAAAACAAGGTGGCTATTTTGTTGCCTTAAAAGCAGCGGCAGGTGCAGAAGAATTAAAAGATGCTAAAAAAGCATTAACAACACTAGGTGTTAAACTGAAAGAAGAATATTCTTTCAAGCTACCTGTTGAAGAAAGTGACCGCATTTTATATATATTTGATAAAATAAAAGGAACACCGAAAAAATACCCGCGTAAGCCAGGTGTACCGAATAAAACACCAATTCAATAATTAGTGTTTCATGTGAAACTTTCTCAAAGTAGAATATATTTTTTCTATTTTGAGCATACATACTAGTTATGGATGGTTCACGCAAAAGTCATCTATGAACTATATACATTTGAGGAAATATAATAAATAATAATAGAATGAGACAGAGCAAGATAGTTACTTAAAGGTGGTGCCACTTGGATGAAAAGTCCTTTTTCACGTTTTTTTGGAGGCGGAAGTAAAACAGAGCCTATTGTGAAAAATGAAGTAGAACAAGCAGAGGCGGTTCATACAGCAGAAGAAGTCATAAAATTGCCTATTGATCAAATTGTACCTAACCGTTTTCAGCCACGTACTATTTTTGATGATGAAAAAATTGAAGAATTATCAAGAACCATTCATACACATGGTGTGATTCAGCCAATTGTTGTACGTAAAACATCAGAAAATCAATATGAAATCATTGCCGGTGAGCGTCGTTATCGAGCTATGAAAAAGCTACAATGGACAGAGGTTCCTGCTATTGTACGTAATTTAACCGATAAGGAGACAGCTTCTATTGCGTTAATAGAGAACTTACAGCGTGAAGAATTAACGGCAATTGAAGAAGCGGTAGCCTATCAAAAATTGTTGGAGCTGCATGAGCTCACACAGGAAGCTCTTGCCCAAAGACTTGGAAAAGGACAATCCACTGTAGCCAATAAATTACGTTTATTAAGGCTTCCAGACGAAGTGCAACAAGCCATTTTACAGCGAAAGATCTCTGAACGACATGCGCGTGCATTAATTGCTATTAAAGATCAACCGTTACAATTAGAGGTCTTACAGCAAACCGTCGATAATGATTGGAATGTTCGCCAATTAGAGGAACAGATTCAAGCTATCTTGCATCCTGTAACAGATGAGCAAGAGTCGGTACCAAAGAAGGCAAAGCCGAAGCGCAAGGCCATTAGTAAAGATGTCCGTATAGCCTTAAATACTATTAAGCAATCATTAACAATGGTCACAAAAAGTGGTATTACGGTAAAAACGGAAGAAGAAGATACAGAAGAATATTATCAAATTACTGTGAAGATACCTAAAAAGAAAAAGGTGTAACAAATTATCTAAGAATAATAATTTATTACATTTTCCTTCACTGTAAAAAGGAGATATCTCAGAAAGTTGAATGAGATGTCTCCTTTTTTGTATATATTCTTAATATTTTATACAACTTCTAACTGTTTTTTTGATAGAATGAAAGTTAGATAGCGGGTTAAATACATTGGTTTTACAAAGAGTAAGCGTTGATAAATGAAAGCAGGTGCTTTTAAATGGGGAGAATTATAGCAATCGCCAATCAAAAGGGTGGCGTAGGAAAAACAACAACTTCAGTCAATTTGAGCGCTTGTCTAGCCTATTTGGGGAAGAAAGTGCTACTTATTGATACTGATCCGCAGGGAAATACAACAAGTGGTCTCGGTATTAATAAAGGAGACATACAAAGTTGTATTTATGATGTACTCATTGATGATGAAGATGTTGAAAATGTCATTCAAAAAACAAATGTAGATAATTTATCAATTGTTCCAGCCACAATTTCGCTTGCAGGCGCTGAAATTGAATTGGTGTCGACTATTTCAAGAGAAGTGCGTTTGAAGCATGCATTACAAAATGTAAAAGAAGATTTCGATTATATAATTATTGATTGTCCACCATCCTTAGGACTTTTAACAATCAATGCTTTGACTGCTTCAGATGCATTAATTATTCCTGTACAATGCGAATATTATGCATTGGAGGGTCTAAGCCAATTGTTATCTACTGTTCGTCTTGTTCAAAAGCATTTAAACCAACAGTTGTATATTGATGGTGTTTTATTAACAATGCTAGATGCACGAACAAACCTTGGGTTGCAAGTTATAGATGAAGTAAAAAAATATTTCCAAGATAAAGTATATAAGACAATAATTCCTCGTAATGTGCGTTTAAGTGAAGCACCTAGTCATGGGCAACCAATCATCACTTATGACGCAAGGTCTAGAGGTGCAGAAGTTTATTTGGAGATGGCGAGGGAAGTGATTAAAAATGGCTAAAGGTTTAGGAAAGGGCATTGGTGCACTATTTCCAGGAGAGTCTTTAGAACAAAGTGGGCAAGTGGAAGAAATTCAATTAGATTTAATTGTTGCGAACCCATTTCAGCCTCGTAAAATTTTTGATGAAGAAGCTTTACAAGAATTAGCAGATTCGATAAATGAGCATGGCATATTGCAACCAATTGCTGTCCGTAAAAAGGGTCGTAAATTTGAAATAGTAGCAGGAGAACGTCGTTATCGGGCCTGTTTATTAGCAGGTTTAGATGTTATTCCAGTAATCATTAAAGAGCTATCAGATGCACAAATGATGGAGCTAGCTATTCTAGAGAACCTTCAGCGCGAGGATTTAACAGTCATTGAAGAAGCAGAGGCCTATCAAAGCTTAATGGAAAACTTGAAACTAACACAGGAAGAGCTATCAAAGCGTTTAGGAAAAAGTAGACCACATATAGCTAACCATGTTCGCCTCCTTGCTTTGCCAGAAGATGTCCGGAAATTTATGAATGATGGCACCCTATCAATGGGACAAGGCCGGGCATTACTCGGCTTAAAAAATAAAAGACGAATCTCTGAAGTAGCAATGAAGGTAATGAATCAAGGTTTAAATGTTCGTCAAGTTGAAATGTTAGTACAAACCCTGAATGAGGAAGTTTCACGTGAAACAATTCCTCCTAAGAAAAAAGATATATTTGTGGCGGCGAAAGAATCTCAATTAAGAGATTATTTTGGAACAAATGTTCAAATTAGAAAGAACAACAATAAAGGGAAAATTGAAATAGAATTTTACTCTGAAGATGATTTGGAGCGCATTTTAGAAATCCTAAATTTACAAGAAGAATAAATGATATTTCTATAATTTAATCAGAGCGCCAAGCAAACAGGCGCTCTCTATTTTTTAGAGAGAAGGAAGGCAAAAGGGTGGTAATACTAGGGGCATTAATTAATGCTGTGCTCATTATAGCAGGTGCATTAGTGGGGCGGATTTTTAAAAATATTCCTGAATCTATGAAGTCTACTGTCCTATCCATAATTGGTTTAGCAGTCGCATTATTAGGGATAAAAATGGGATTTGAAAGTGATAATTTTATTATCTTAATCGTAAGTTTAGTGGTGGGTACTGTAGTAGGTGAGTGGTTAGATTTAGATAAGCAAATGAATCGCCTTGGCAAATGGGTAGAGTCTTTATTTCGCACAAAACGAAATGACCAAAATCAAATTAGCATAGCAGAAGGGTTTGTCACAGCTTCATTAATATTTGTTGTTGGCTCAATGGCTGTTATTGGTGCACTTGATAGCGGCCTTCGTAACGATCATAATGTATTGATTACAAAAGGATTAATAGATGGATTTACATCCATTATTCTAGCATCCACATTAGGCATAGGTGTATTGCTATCGGCAATACCTGTTTTTATTTATCAAGGATTAATTGCTATTTTTGCAGGGGTCATTAGTTCTTTTATACCTGATGCTGCGCTGCAAATGTATATTACCGAAATGACAGCCGTTGGCGGCGTTATGATAATGGCAATAGGGTTAAATATAGCTGGTTTAACTAAGATCAAGGCTGCTAACTTGCTGCCAGGTATCGTCGTTGTTGGTATTATGGTTGCTTTCTTCTACATTTTTCAATGAATAACGGTGGGCAGCCAGTAATAGCGCTCTTGAAAGCTTCTCAGCCATAGCATAAGAAATATGAAGTCTTGTATTTTGTAAAACAAGCATTTCCATAAAACCTCCAATATTGACGATTCCTTTAATGGAAATGTCACCGATTGGGGGTAATTCTTTTTTTACAGCCTTGCCAGGAAAAATAGGACCGCTTTGAACGGAAATATGACCGACATTGTGCTCACTACCAAGACAGGCGTCAATCGCAATAATGAATGGTTTTGTAGTATGATTGTGTAGCTGTTGCATAGTTGAATTTAGATTTAGAGCATGTAGAGGATCTTCTAAAGAACCTACAATTTCGTAGGGGAAGCTAACAGACTTATTTAAGAAACTACCCGTTAACGGTCCAAGTGTATCACCTGTACATCGGTCGCTGCCAATGCAGCAAAAAATTAATCGTTCATGATGAAACGGTATATGTTCTAAAAATAATGTACTTAATTGCCAAACAGCATTTTTACTTTCGTGATGAAGGGAATAAGGTAGTAACAAATTTGGTATAGTATTCATAAAAAAACTCACTTTCTTTTTATTTTTAGAAGTGCTCAATTTTTATGCAGTATACGCAAATTTTTAGCAAGTTATTCAAGAGGTGGAAACGATGGAATGGAATAAGAAATTAATGGATAGATACTGGGAAAAGCTTACATCTGACAAGCTTTGGGAAGATGTGATTGATACTTCTATTGAGATCGTGCTGATTTTACTAGTATCATGGATAGCTGTAAGAATGGGTAAAAAATTGATTAAAAAATTGTTTTTAATCCGTATGCGTTCTCCATTAAATCATTCAGAGCGACGTCAACGTACGATTTCGAGATTATTACAAAGTGTAATTTCTTATATTGTTTATTTCTCTGCAATCATTGGCATTCTATCTTCTTTAAATATAAAGGTAGCGGGTCTTTTAGCAGGTGCAGGGATTGTCGGTTTAGCCGTCGGTTTTGGTGCCCAAAGTTTAGTGAAGGATGTTATCACGGGCTTCTTTATTATTTTTGAGGATCAATTTGGTGTAGGAGATTATATAAAAATTAATGGAGCAGAAGGTACGGTTGTAGAAATTGGCTTACGTACTACGAAAATTAATGGGGGGACGGGAGAGCAATTTATCATTCCTAATGGTGCAATTGGTGAGGTCGTCAATTACTCTGTTAACAACTCCAAAATTTTTATAGATTTACAAATGACCGCTGATGCTGACTTTGAAAAAGCTGAAACAGTTATTAATCACTATTTAGAATCTTTACCAGAAAAACATAAAGAATTAATAGCAGCACCAGTGTTTTTAGGTGTACAAAATGTTAAAGGTACAGAGGTAACGATCCGTATTGCTGCTGAAACATTACCGCAGCAACAATATGGAGTTGCTCGTAGTATACGCCGAGATGTGACAAAACTTTTTGAAGAACATCGTATTCCAATGGCTTATCCAAAAATGATGTTCTATGACAAAGGTGAGGGGAGAAGTGAGTAAGGTGGAAGCAAAGAAATATGGTTTAAATGATATTGTTGAAATGAAAAAGCAACATCCTTGTGGTACGAACAAATGGAAGATTATTCGTATGGGTGCTGATGTTCGAATTAAGTGTGAAGGTTGTCAACATAGCGTAATGATCCCACGTAGAGAATTTGAGAAAAAAATGAAAAAGGTTTTACTTTCTGCTAATGAGGCCTAACTTCAGGCATATTAGACTTTTTGTAAGTGAATCAATATAATAGAAAAGGTTATAAGAGAGAAAATTGAACTGATTATAGAAAGGTTGTGTCCATTCATGGCATTAACAGCTGGAATCGTTGGTTTACCTAACGTTGGAAAATCAACATTATTTAACGCAATTACAAAAGCGGGCGCATTGGCTGCAAACTACCCATTCGCCACGATTGATCCGAACGTCGGTATCGTTGAAGTCCCAGACGCACGTTTAGATAAATTAACAGAATTAGTTGTACCTAAAAAAACAGTACCAACAGCATTTGAATTCACAGATATCGCAGGAATTGTAAAAGGTGCTTCCAAAGGTGAAGGTCTAGGTAATAAATTCTTAGCTCATATCCGTGAAGTAGATGCAATTTGCCAAGTTGTACGTTGTTTTGTAGATGAAAATATTACACACGTATCGGGTGCGGTGGATCCAATCGATGATATCGAGGTTATTAACCTAGAGCTAGCACTAGCTGATTTAGAATCGGTAGATAAACGAATCCAACGTGTTAGTAAAATGGCAAAACAAAAAGACAAAGAGGCCATGATTGAAGAGCCAGTACTCTTAAAAATTAAAGAGCAGTTAGAGAACGGTAAGCCAGCGCGTGCAGCTGAGCTTTCAGATGATGAACTGAAAGTAATAAAAGGTCTTCATTTGTTAACAATTAAACCAATGCTGTATGTTGCAAACGTTTCAGAAGATGAAGTGGCCGATGCTGACAATAATGAATATGTCCAAAAGGTACGTGAATATGCATCAGCTGAAGGTGCGCAAGTCATTACAATTTGTGCGAAAATTGAGGAAGAAATCTCAGAGCTAGACGATGAGGAAAAGGCTATGTTCTTAGAAGAATTAGGAATTAAAGAGTCTGGTTTAGATCAGCTAATCCGTACTTCTTATGACTTATTAGGCTTAGCTACGTATTTCACTGCGGGTGTACAAGAGGTTCGTGCATGGACGTTCCGTAAAGGTATGAAGGCACCGCAATGTGCAGGGATTATCCATACAGACTTTGAACGTGGCTTTATTCGTGCTGAAACTGTTGCTTATGATGATCTATTAGAGGCAGGTTCTCAAGCAGCGGCAAAAGAAGCAGGTAAGGTACGTCTTGAAGGTAAAGAGTATGAAGTTCAAGATGGCGATATTATGTTATTCCGCTTTAATGTATAAGACGAACAGAGGGCAATCTTAATGATTGCCTTTTTTCAATCATTATTTTATCTGAATTTTTAGAGTATGGGAGTGACGTCAAATGAACATAACCGAAATAAAAGAACGTGGCCTAGAGTTTGAGCAGCTAGGAAGATTACCCCAGGACATCTTAGAATTTATTTATGAACAAAAATTGTTCAAATTGTTCACTGCTAATGAACTAGGAGGTAAAAATCTAGATTTAGTAGAAGGAATAGAAGTATTTCAACAAATAGCTGCCCTCGATGGTAATGTTGGTTGGCTTGTTACAATCGGGACTGGAGGCAATGCATTTATTCCTGCATTTAGCCAAGAAATGTGCGAAAGAATCTTTTCCCCAAAAGAAGCTGTTATCGCAGGTAGTGGCTATCCAACGGGAATTGCTATAAAGGTAGAAGGAGGTTATGTGGTAACAGGGCAATGGAAATACTGTAGTGGTTCAGACTATGCTACAACCTTTACCATGAATTGTTTGATAGAGCAAAATGGCATGAAAACAGAAAATATCATTAGTTGCTCCTTAGACCGTCAAGATGTAGAAGTTTTACATGATTGGCGCGCAATGGGCTTGAAGGCAACGGCAAGTCATACAATTCGCGTGAACAATGTATGGATACCTCAGGAAGCTACTTTCCAAATAGGTACGATTAGAAATAACTACGGGAATTCCGTACATACCTTTCCATTTACAACCTTTGCCGAGGCTTCTTTTTTAAGCGTTTGTCTAGGAATAACTGAAAATTTATTAGAAGAAGCATTTATTTTAATAAAGCAACGAAATCATGCTGCTAATCGAACTGAGCGTATGGGAGCTTTACAGTTTTTATTCATGCAACAGCAAAAGCATTTTAAACAATGTGAGCAGCAGTTCTATACAACCTTGTCAGGATATTGGCAAAAGCATCAACAAGATCAATCATTGACAGAGGAAGAACTAATGCAATTTACACAAATGAGTAAAGAAATTGCGGCTGCTTGTATAGAGATTGCAAATAAACTAATACGTAACCTTGGCATGGATGCTATCACAGAAACCTCTCGATTAAATCGAATTTGGAGGAATTTGTATACAGCCGCACAGCATGGATTTTTAACTCCTTAAGAGGAATGACTAGACTCAGACATTATGGCTAACGACAGAGTTTAGTTTTCGTATGTATGTATTTTACCTTGGTGAACGGTCCTTCTCTGTATAAACATAAAGCTTTGGTAATTCAGGGTCATCTTGTACTAAGGCATTATTGGGATATTTCTGTAACTCCTTATACATGGCAAAATCTCCTACTGCACCTGCCATTAAAAAAGCTCCTACCAGTATTAAAATGGTACTATTAAAATAAAATCCTGCAATAGTAGGGAGAACGCCAGTCATCCAAAATGGCAGCAACAATGCCCGTTTCATTGCGTGGTTGTAAAGCGGCTTTGTAGTAGTTGCATAGGCAACACCTAGCTCTAAGTTTATGCCATATTTTAAAGACTCCAAAGGTACTTTACCAAAAAGCATAAAACCAATTAAATGAAAAGCCTCATGCAACATTATGAAAATGATATACAGAATAACAAACAGTACTGTTCCACCAACGATAGGCCAAAAAGAAAAGTGAAAATCTTTAAAGCAAATATATTGAATGGCTGTAAATAATATGACAAGACCACTTGTAATCACAATATTGTCGATCATTAATTTTTTTATATCTAATTCAATAACAATAGGTTCTTTATTTGGTAGCACAAAAGTTCTCCTTTCACGAATGAATCATGTTAGGTTCATTATATAAAATGAATTGTTAGTTTGCGACTTGAAAGAAAAGTACCTATATGTTACAATTCATTGATGTGAGTAATAATTTATTACTTGCTCCTTGCTCCCTTAATATAGGAGAGCCTAGTCCATAAGGAGGTGTAAACAGATGAGAAAATACGAATTAATGTACATCGTACGTCCGAACATTGAAGACGAAGCGAAGAAAGCTTTAGTTGAACGTTTCAACGAAGTTTTAACTTCTAACGGTGCAGAAGTCATCGAATCTAAAGAGTGGGGCAAACGCCGCTTAGCTTATGAAATTCAAGACTTCCGCGAAGGTTACTACCAAATCGTAAAAGTAAACGCTACTTCAGATGCAATCAACGAGTATACACGTCTAGCTAACATCAGCGAAGACATCATTCGTCACATTGCAGTTCGCCAAGAAGCTTAATATTGAATGATTTTTTAACAAAACGCTGAAAAGGAGGTTGCATTCTGATGATAAACCGTGTCGTATTAGTTGGAAGACTAACAAAAGATCCTGAGCTACGTTATACACCAAATGGAATTGCGTCTACAAGATTTACAGTTGCTGTGAATCGTGCATTCTCAAATCAACAAGGTGAACGTGAAGCTGATTTCATTAACTGTGTTGCATGGCGAAAACAGGCTGAAAACCTAGCGAACTTCATGCGAAAAGGAAGTTTAATTGGGGTAGAAGGTCGTATCCAAACAGGCAGTTATGAAGGACAAGACGGTAAGCGAGTATATACAACAGACGTTGTGGCGGATAGCGTACAGTTTTTAGAACCACGTAATGGTAGCGGTGCTCCTGCTCCTCAATACGGTGGTGGACAAACTTACGGTAATAACCAACCGTCCTATGGCGGTGGTCAACCACAGCAGCAGTTTGGTGGCGCTATGCCAGGACAGGGTTCCTATGGCGGCGATGCTTATCAGCAAAATCAACCACCTATGAATCAGCCAAACTATACACGTGTAGATGAGGACCCATTTGCTAATAGCAAGGGACCGATAGAAGTATCTGAGGATGATCTTCCATTCTAATGCTTCAAGAATATTAAAAAAAGATAAGGAGGAGACACACTATGGCACCACGTCGCGGAGGCCGCAAACGCCGTAAAGTTTGCTACTTCACTGCTAATAACATTACGCATATCGACTATAAAGATGTAGATTTATTAAAAAAATTCATCTCTGAGCGCGGTAAAATTTTACCACGTCGCGTAACTGGCACTAGCGCTAAGTACCAACGTAAATTAACTTCAGCTATCAAAGTATCTCGTATCATGGGATTACTTCCATTCGTAGCAGAAGATAAATAAGATTGATGACGTTAAGGTAATGGACCTTACATCAATTTTGAAAACCAGCATATTACGATATTCGTATCGGATATGCTGGTTTTTTTTATCGAAAAATGAAGTAGAAGATTATTAGATAAAATTCTTAATAAAGCATATAGTGAGCTAAGCGTTTTTTGTTCAATACTATGAAAAAATGGTACAATAAAGGGTAGTAAGTTTGACTGAAAAAAAGGAAGGTTTTCAATGCCGAATAATCAAACAAAAGCGCTTGTCCAAGGCTCGATGATGGTTGCACTTTTTACAATATTAATGCTGATTTCCGCATATGTACCATTCGTTTTTATAGTAGCTTTAATATTCGCTCCACTACCGGTTGCTTGGTATAGTGCAAATTACAAACGTTCCTCATCGATACTATTAGCAATAGTAGGCTGTTTTTTAACAAGTATAGCGACTGGAATGTCGATGTTACCATTTGCCTTTGTTTTAGGGTTACTGGGTGTCGTGATGGGTAACGCTATTTATCAGAAGAAGAGTAAGCTGTATTTATTTATGGCAACGGGGATTGCTAATCTAATCTCGATGGCACTTGTTTATGTTGCCTATGTGAAATTTGCAGGGATTGATTTCATTAGCATGAGTTTAGAGATGACTCGCAAAAATTATGAGCAATCAAATGAATTTGCGAAAAACGTAACAGGGCAAGTAGCGATAAAGCCCGAACAGCTCGAGGCTATGTTTAAAACGATCGAGCTGACAATGCCTGCAACAATAACAATGTTAGCATTTTTTGCTGCATTTATTATCATAGCGCTAAATTTACCAGCTTTAAAACGACTTGGTGTCGATGTTCCAAAATTTGCGCCATTTCAGAATATGCGCTTACCACGCTCTATTTTATGGTATTACATGATCGTTTTATGCATTAATTTATTCATGCGTCCAGAGGCTGGTTCAACACTAGATATTATCGTATTGAATGTTTCTTATATTTTATGGGTGCTGCTCATTCTACAAGGGATATCATTTATCCATTATTTCATTTCTAGAAAAGGGATGCCAAATGGTGTTAAATGGGTTGCTACCATATTAGCTATTCCATTATCATCCTTCATGATCTTACTAGGTATCGTTGATTTAGGTTTTGACGTACGTTCACTTGTAAAGGGGAAGACTAAAGAATAAGGGGCTGATTGTAATGGGAACTTTTAGAAAACGACCAATTCGCTATCCGCTTTTTGTTCTTTCCATTTTTGGAATTGTGACGTTCGTACTTCTATGTATTTGGAATATCGGGATAGGTCTAGGTTATGGAATAGGTTTTGCTTTACTGATGGTCTACACATGGAAGGTGGAAAAGATTGCTTTTGAAGAAACTGAAAAGCATATAGAATCCATTTCATTCCGCATGAAAAAAGTAGGGGAAGAAGCATTGCTTGAAATGCCAATTGGAATACTGTTGGTAAACGAGCAATATGAAATAGAATGGTCGAATCCATATATGCAAGGTATCTTAAATATGGAATCATTAGTAGGAGAGGGAATTGTTAATATTTCTGATGATATCTACGTACTAATGAAGACTGAAGAAACAAATGAGGCTACAATTACATTACGTGATCGTAAATATCGTGTTTATTATAAAAAAGAGGAACGATTACTATACTTCTTTGATATTACTGAGCAGATTGCTATTGAGAAGCAATACTTTGCAGATCGTACAGTTATCGCTATTTTATTTGTTGATAATTATGATGAAATCACACAAGCCATGGATGACCAGCCGCGTAGTTTAACGAATACGATGGTTACTTCAATCGTCAATGAGTGGGCTGCTGAGCATGGTGTATTTGTAAAACGAATATCATCAGATCGTTTTTTAGCCGTATTAAACGAATCAATTTTAACAGAGCTTGAAAAGAAAAAATTTGCTATTTTAGATGTTATCCGAGAAAAAACAGCGCAAAAGAATTTATCTTTAACATTAAGTATTGGTGTAGGAGCGGGTTCGTCCTCCCTAGTGGAGCTTGGTGAATTGGCACAATCAAGTCTGGATCTTGTATTAGGCCGTGGTGGTGACCAAGTCGCAATTAAGCAACCTACTGGAAAGCTTAAATTCTATGGTGGGAAAACCAATCCGGTTGAAAAGCGCACACGTGTTAGAGCGCGCGTCATCTCACATGCATTACGTGATTTAATTCAAGATAGTGATCAAGTGTTTGTTATGGGACATAAAAGTCCTGATATGGACTCTATTGGTGCGTCTGTCGGTGTTCGGAAAATGGCACAAATGAATGATGTAAAGGGCTATGTCATTATAAATTTTGATGAATTAAATGGTAGTGTTACACGTTTAATGAATGAAATAGAGAGTAAATCAGATTTCTATGAAAACTTCTTAACACCAGAGGAAGCTGCTGGGAAAATGACTGAAAAATCTTTGCTTGTTATTGTGGATACACATAAACCTAATTTAGTTATTGATGCACACTTATTAAAGCTAGCTGAAAAGGTTGTTGTCATCGACCATCATCGTCGAAGTGAGGATTTTATTGAAAATCCAACACTTGTTTATATGGAACCGTATGCCTCATCTACAGCTGAGCTTGTCACTGAGTTATTAGAATATCAGCCCAAGCGTGCAAAGATTAATATGCTAGAGGCTACTGCCCTACTAGCAGGTATTATTGTCGACACGAAGAGCTTTACACTTCGAACGGGAGCACGTACGTTTGAAGCAGCTTCGTATCTACGAACGAATGGAGCAGATACAGTATTAGTGCAACGTCTTTTAAAAGAAGATGTAGACACTTATATTGAACGATCCAAAATAGTGCAAACAGTTAAATTCGTTAAACCAGGAATTGCTGTGGCTGTAGGTGAGGAATCGAAAGTGTATGATTCTGTCTTAATTGCACAAACAGCAGATATTTTACTAACTATGAAGGATGTTGGTGCATCGTTTGTGATTGCACATCGGGCAGATGGAAAAATAGGAATTAGTGCCCGATCACTAGGCGAAGTCAATGTACAGCTTATTATGGAAAGACTTGGCGGTGGTGGCCATTTAACAAACGCCGCCTGCCAAATAGAAGCCAAAACCATTGATAACGTGAAAACACAATTAGAAGAGGCCATAGAAGAGGTCTTTGAAGGGAGTTCTGACTAATGAAAGTAGTATTTTTAAAAGACGTTAAAGGAAAAGGAAAAAAAGGTGAGATTAAAAACGTAGCAGATGGTTACGCACAAAATTTCTTAATTAAAAATGGTTATGCAGCAGAGGCAAACGCTCAAGCTCTAAGTCAATTAGATGGTCAGAAAAAATTAGAGGCAAAAAATGCGGCTGCCGAACTAGCAGAAGCACAAGCGTTAAAGGAAAAATTAGAAACATTAACAGTTGAGCTAAAAGCAAAGTCTGGTGAAGGTGGCCGTCTATTTGGTTCAGTGTCTACAAAGCAAATTGCAGATGCCTTACAAAAAGTGCATGGCATTAAAATTGATAAACGTAAAATGACTTTGAATGACGGGATTCGTGCACTGGGCTTTACAAATGTTCCTGTAAAACTACATCATGAAGTAACTGCTACATTAAAAGTACATGTAACGGAAGAATAAGGAGCGACGATCCATGAACGAACCGATGATGGACCGCGTTCCACCGCATAACCGGGAGGCGGAGCAATCGGTTATCGGTGCTATTTTCCTTGAGCCACAATCTTTAATCACGGCATCGGAAATTTTATTGGCAGATGATTTTTATTTAAATGCCCATAAGAAAATTTTTGAAACAATGCTGCGGTTAAGTGATCAAGGGAAAGCAATAGATGTTGTAACAGTTACGGAAGAATTATCAGCTAAAAAAGAGATTGAAGACGTTGGCGGGCTATCCTATTTACTAGAGCTCGCCAATGCTGTCCCTACAGCTGCCAATGTCGCTCACTATGCCAAAATCGTTGAGGAAAAGGCACTGTTACGTCGATTGATTCGTGTTGCTACTAAAATTGTTGAAGATGGCTACACACGAGAAGACGAAGTAGAGGCATTACTAGGCGAAGCAGAGAAAAAAATGATGGAGGTTGCTAATCGGAAGAATGCTGGGGACTTTAAGCATGTGAAAGACGTGCTAGTGGAAACTTTCGATAACATAGAGCAGCTTCAATCGCAAAAGGGAGATGTAACGGGTATACCGACAGGCTTCCGTGATTTAGATAACATTACTGCTGGCTTCCAACGCAACGATTTAATTATTGTAGCTGCCCGCCCATCCGTAGGGAAAACTGCCTTTGCATTGAATGTTGCGCAAAGCGTTGCCGTACAGGCAAGAGAAAATGTTGCCATCTTCTCTTTAGAGATGGGTGCAGAGCAGCTTGTCATGCGTATGCTTTGTGCAGAAGGAAATATTGATGCACAAGTTTTACGTACAGGTGCTTTAACTACGGAAGATTGGGGTAAACTAACTATGGCAATGGGTAGTTTATCGAATTCGGGGATTTTTATTGATGATACACCAGGTGTTCGCATTAATGAAATTCGTGCAAAATGTCGACGTTTAGCACAAGAAAATGGGCTTGGAATGATCCTTATTGATTATTTACAGCTTATTCAAGGTAGCGGGAAACCAGGGGAAAACCGTCAGCAAGAGGTATCGGAGATTTCACGATCGTTAAAAGGACTAGCACGTGAATTAAAGGTACCTGTTATTGCCCTATCACAGCTATCTCGTGGAGTTGAGCAACGACAAGATAAACGTCCGATGATGAGTGACTTACGTGAATCGGGAAGTATTGAGCAAGATGCAGATATTGTAGCCTTTTTATACCGTGATGACTATTACGATAAAGAGTCTGAAAGTAAAAATATGATCGAAATTATTATTGCAAAGCAACGTAACGGTCCAACGGGGACAGTTACACTTGCCTTTAAAAAAGAGTTCAATAAATTCATTAATGTGGATTGGTCACAAATGCCACCGCCGCCGCCACGTGATTAGTCATGTTGCTCGTCATTCAGATAAATTGCCTTTTCAAATTAACCTTAGACTGAATTAATCTGAATGTTCGATAATATTCATACCATTCTGTTATTAAACACGAACGTTAAATCAGATTTTTTGATTTTATGTTCGTGTTTTTTCACTGTTTTTTATTGACGAGGTGTTTCTATCATTGTTACAATGGTTGAGGCTTAAAAATTGAGATACACAGGTATCTAACGGAGGTGCTGATTATGACATCAGTAGTAGTTGTAGGAACACAGTGGGGAGACGAAGGAAAAGGTAAAATTACAGATTTCCTTTCGCAAAAAGCCGATGCAATCGCTCGTTTTGCAGGTGGAGATAATGCAGGACATACTATTAAAATTGATGGTGAAACATATAAACTTCATTTAATTCCATCAGGTATCTTCTATAAAGAAAAAACTTCAGTTATTGGTAATGGATTAGTTGTCAATCCAAAATCATTAGTAACAGAACTAAAAGGCTTACAAGAGCGTGGCATAAATACAGATAATTTACGTATTTCTAATCGTGCGCATGTGATTTTGCCTTATCATATCAAGCAAGATATTGCGGATGAAGAAAGCCGCGGTGATAATAAGATCGGAACAACTTGTAAAGGAATCGGACCATGTTATCAAGATAAAGTAGCTCGTATTGGTATCCGTATGGCTGATTTACTTGATAAGGATATTTTTGAAGAAAAACTACGTCATAATTTAGCCATTAAAAATAAATTGTTCGAGAAATTCTATGAAGTTGAAGGTCTTACTTTTGAAGAAATTTTTGAGGAATACTATGGCTATGGCCAAGAAATTGCAAAATATGTGACAGATACATCTAAAATTTTGAATGATGTACTTGATGAGGGCGGTAAAGTATTATTCGAAGGCGCTCAAGGGATTTTACTTGATGTCGATCAAGGTACGTATCCCTATGTTACATCTTCAAATCCTGTAGCAGGTGGTGTAGCGATTGGTGCTGGTGTTGGTCCTTCACGTGTAACAAGTGTTATTGGGGTATCTAAAGCTTATACATCTCGTGTAGGTGATGGTCCATTCCCTACTGAATTATTTGATGAAGTAGGTCAGCAAATTCGTGAAGTTGGTCGAGAATATGGTACAACAACAGGCCGTCCACGCCGTGTAGGTTGGTTCGATACTGTAGTTGTTCGTCACTCACGCCGCGTAAGTGGTATTACACATCTGGCACTTAACTCAATTGATGTTTTATCTGGTTTAGAGACAGTAAAAATCTGTACTGCCTATAACTATAAAGGTGAAACGATTACAGAGTACCCAGCAAACCTTCATATTATTGAACAATGTGAACCAATTTATGAAGAGCTTCCAGGCTGGTCTGAGGATGTAACAGCATGCCGTACTTTAGAAGAGCTACCTGAAAATGCAAGACGCTATGTAGAGCGTGTTAGCGAATTAACAGGTATTCAAATCGCTACTTTCTCAGTTGGACCTGCTCGTGAGCAAACAAACGTTTTAGTAGATGTTTGGGAAGCATAATTAAATAAAAACAATAAAAAGGGCGTGCCGTATATGGTACGCCCTTTTCTTAGTGAATATCCTTCTTTTTAAAGCGACCACCTTTTACCTCTGCAATATTACCAATGGCTAAAAATGCATTGTCATCAATATCCGCAACAATTGTTTTCAGTTTGGATTCTTCTAAACGAGTAATGACAGTAAAGATGACCTTTTTATCATTTCCTGTATAAGCCCCTTCACCGTGAAGAAACGTCACACCACGGCCAAGTCGATCCATGATGGTTTGTCCAATTTCATCAATAGCATCACTTATGATATAAACTGATTTAGATTCTTCCAAACCTTGAATGACAATATCAATCATTTTATAAGCAATATAGTAAGCAATGATGGAGTACATGGCTTGTTCCCAGTTAAATACAAATCCAGCCACTGCAAAAATAATGATGTTGAAGAACATTATTATTTCCCCAACTGAAAAAGGAGTCTTACTATTAAATAAAATAGCCAATATTTCAGTTCCATCTAAAGAACCGCCATAACGGATGACAATACCGACACCAACTCCTAAAATCATTCCACCAAAAACTGTAGCCAATAATGTGTCTTCCGTAAATGGATGTAGGTTATGTAAGGCAAGTGTTGCTGTAGAGAGTACTGTAATACCTAGACCTGTAGACAGTGCAAAGGTTTTACCAATTTGTTTATAGCCTAAAAAAATAAAAGGTAAGTTTAAAATGAAGATGAAAATACCAAGGGGTAAATGTAATAAATGAGATGTAATAATGGAAACACCTACAATGCCTCCATCCATAATATGGTTGGGTACTAAAAATAACTCTAAGCCCAAAGCCATAATGATTGCACCTAACGATACCATAATAATTCTTAGCAATGTTTTACGCATGTTACTTTTCTGATGCCGCAACATTTTAGTTGCCATATCAGAGGTCTGTGAATCACTCAATTTAATCGCTCCAATCCATAATGTGCCTTCTTTTATATTTTATCGGAATATTAAAAAAGTAAAAAGTATTATGCCTAAATTCACTTGAAAATAACAAAAGAATACTATACCAATGGCAAAGTATATGGTTATTCATAAAACAAATAACATTGTTCAACACCCATTTAATGAATAAAAATACAGTATTTATCAACTATATAAAATATTTTCTATGTAACAATTAGTAGATAAATAATACATTTACATTACAAAAGAGTGAAATCATTCAAACGCTTTTTTCTTTATGGTACATTATAAGGGTGCAAAAAATCCTTGTGGGTAAATCATCCTACCACAGGGGAAAGTTGGAAGGGGCTTTATTGATGAATTCGTTTTGGAATAAAAAAGAAGAAAACAATAGATTCACCTACAATTTTTCTTCTTTCAAAAAGGTTTCGATTATAGCAGTTTTAATGACGAGCCTAACGATAAATATGGGTTTTGCTAAAGAACATACGAAAGAAAATTTAAATAAAATATACCACGTCTATGTGGGAGAAGACTATATTGGTGCAGTATCTAACGAGAATGCTATTCAAGAAATTATTACATCAAAAGAAAAAGAAGCGAGTCAGCAATTCAAAGAATTATCAATTGATGCTCGCTCATCTGTCAAAATAATCCCGGAACAAGTTTTTACGAATGAAACAAAAGATGCAGAAACATTATCAAAACTTAAGCAATCATTAGTAGCAAAATCCGATGCTTTTACATTACTAGTAAATCATAAGCCAGTCGTATCATTAAAAAATACAGAGGCCTATGAAAAAACAGTTCAATTGTTGAAGCTACAATATATTTCTCAGCAAGAGTTAGATAAATTAACGAAAAACCAGCAATCTACCATTAATTTGCCAGAATTACAAGCAGGTGAATCACGACTTTTAGATATTTCGTTTAAACAGGAAGTTTCAGGGATATCACAAAAAGTTACACCGACTCAAATCTTAACACCTGAGCAAGCTGTAAACTATTTAATGACCGGCTTCCTTGAACAAGATAGCTATAAAATTCAATCAGGCGATGTATTAGGTTCTGTTGCCAAAAAGCATAATCTAACGACAAGTGAGCTTCTAGCTTTAAACCCAGATGTAACAGTTGAAACTGTTTTACAAGTTGGGCAGGAATTAAATGTAACGGTGGCTAAGCCATTTGTAAATCTTGAGGTTAAAAAGAAAAAGAAAGTAGCAGATGTAATTCCATTCAAAAAAGTAGTGGAAGAAGATCCTACCATGTATAAAGGTGAAAAGGTCGTCAAGCAAGAAGGCGCTAACGGTAAAAAAGAAACAACATACGCTTTAACATCTGAAAATGGTAAACAAACATCAAAAGTAGCATTAGAAGAAACTATTGTCCAAGAGCCAGTGGATCAAATTGAAGTAGTAGGGACAAAGGTAATCTCTTCACGTGGAACAGGAGAATTTTCATGGCCAGCAGTAGGAGGCTATATCTCAAGTGGTATGGGTGAACGTTGGGGCGCCTTCCACCGTGGAATCGATATCGCTCGTCCAAGTAACTATAATATTTTGGCTGCTGATAATGGTGTAGTTAGTGCAGCTGGTACGTCTGGTACCTATGGTAATCGCATTGTTATTAATCACAATAATGGCTATACAACACTATATGGACATCTATCTTCTATTAATGTTGAAGTGGGACAAGTAGTGGAAAAGGGCTCTGTTATTGGTATTATGGGTTCTACTGGAAATTCGACAGGCACACATTTACACTTTGAAGTTGAAAAGAACGGTTCATTAGTTAACCCGTTATCATATGTAGGTCGATAAACATTTTGAATAGTAGACAGTCCAAATAGTGGGCTGTCTTTTCTATTATTTCCCGAGAAATATTTGTTGAAATATAGCCCATTATGTCAAAGTATTTAAAGTGATTGATGAACGATTAATGCAAGGAAACTGAAAGCATGATAGAGTTAAGAGTAGTGAACTTACAATTACAAAATGTTTAAGAATAGATAAAAAACGAAAGGGAGAAAATGAATGAACAAAACAATTTTAGTTGTTGATGATGAAAAACCAATCGCAGATATTCTGCAATTTAATTTAATAAAAGAAGGATATAAAGTGATTTGTGCTTATGATGGGGATGAGGCACTAAAGAGGGTTGAGGAGGAACAACCAGATTTAATGCTCCTAGATATAATGCTGCCAAAGCGTGATGGTATGGAAGTGTGTAGAGAGGTACGAAAAAAATATGACTTCCCTATTATTATGCTGACGGCTAAAGGCTCTGAGATTGATAAAGTTTTAGGCTTAGAAATGGGTGCAGATGATTATGTTACTAAGCCATTTAGTACACGAGAGCTTATTGCTCGTGTAAAGGCCAATATGCGACGTTTACAGGTTGCTGCACCTGTAGCAGAAGAGGCAGAAGAGGAATCAAACGAAATTGTTGTAGGATCCCTTGTTATTCAACCAGATGCTTATTTAGTAATGAAGCGTGATGAGGCCATTGAGCTTACACATCGGGAATTTGAGCTGCTACATTATTTAGGCAAACATATTGGCCAAGTAATGACCCGTGAGCATTTATTACAAACGGTATGGGGCTATGACTATTTTGGTGATGTTCGTACTGTTGACGTAACAATTCGTCGTTTACGTGAAAAAATTGAGGATAATCCTAGTCACCCTGCTTGGATTGTCACAAGACGTGGTGTAGGTTATTACTTACGAAATCCTGAACAGGAGTAATAGGAATGCAGAAAGTGAGCTTCTTTAAATCCATTCATGTCAAACTCGTGCTAATTTATATTTTATTAATATTGCTTGCTTTACAAATTATCGGTATTTATTTCGCCCGTCAGTTAGAACAAAATTTGAAGAGCAACTTCCAAGATTCTATTTTTCAGCGAGTTGACTTGATGCAATATAGTCTTCGTGAGGAAATTTTAAAGGAACGCGATGAAAGCATGCCTAAACTAGAGGAAAGCTTGAAATCAATCGTTATGGAGTTTTCAACTGGTTTAAGAGATGTTTCTAATGGTGATATTTTAGAAATTCGTGTCATTGATGATAGACAAAGGATACTGGCAACATCTGAGCTTGAGAATCAAAATTTAATAGGACAACGCTCTAACACAGACCTTGTGCGTCGTGCTATATCTGCTGAAACGCTCTTTGATATCATTAAACTTGATAACAAAACGAGGAATCGAGTATGGGTATTAGCAAACCCAATTCGAGCTGGTGCAGGGCCAGATGATGAAATTATTGGTGTTCTATATATTGAAGCGAATATTGAGTCCGTTTTTGAACAAATGAATGAAATTAACCGTATTTTCCTTGGCGGTACAGCTATGTCGTTAGTCTTTACCATCTTTTTAGGTATTCTCGTTGCGCGAACAATTACACAACCAATTGCTGATATGCGAAAGCAGGCTCAAGCGATGGCAAAGGGCAACTATTCTCGCAAGGTAAGAGTATATGGTACGGATGAAATAGGTCAGCTTGCCGTTACCTTTAATCATTTAACGAATCGTTTGCAAGAGGCACAATCCACTACTGATGCAGAGCGGCGAAAGTTAGACTCAGTCCTTAGTAATATGACGGATGGCGTTATTGCGACAGATCGCAAGGGACGTATTATTTTAATTAATGACCCGGCGCTGCAGTTACTGCATATTTCAAGAGATATTACATTAGGTCGTCCCATTGCCTCGGTATTGGGGATTGATCAGGAATATAGCTTTGAAGATTTAATTCATATGAGCGATGCTATCAATTTAAATTTTAGTACGTCAGATGCTCCTTATATATTACGTGCCAATTTCTCGGTTATTCAAAAAGAGACAGGCTTTATTAATGGTCTTATAACTGTACTACACGATATAACAGAGCAGGAAAAGATAGAAATGGATCGTCGAGAGTTTGTATCGAATGTATCACATGAATTAAGAACACCATTAACAACAATGCGTAGCTATCTCGAGGCACTAGCAGATGGTGCATGGAAGGATGAAAATATTGCGCCTACCTTTTTAAATGTAACGCAAACTGAAACAGAACGTATGATTCGACTAGTCAATGATTTATTGCAATTATCACGAATGGATAGTTCAGATTATGAGTTAAATAAAGATATTGTCTTATTCAATTCATTCTTTAACCGAATTATCGATCGTTTTGAAATGTCCAAGTCTGATAAAGTACAGTTTGCACGATTATTCCCTGAAACCTCCTTTTATGTAGAAATTGATACGGATAAGGTGACACAGGTCATTGATAATATCATTTCAAATGCCATCAAATATTCACCAGACGGTGGGAATATACGCTTTGGGTTCACTGGACAAGGCGATATGTTGAAAGTCATGATTTCAGATGATGGCATGGGGATTCCTAAAGAAAATGTAGGCCGCATTTTTGATCGCTTCTACCGTGTTGATCGTGCCCGTGCTCGTTCCATGGGAGGAACAGGCTTGGGACTTGCTATTGCGCGGGAAATGATTGAAGCACATGGCGGGAAGATTTGGGCTGAGAGTGAGGAAGGGCAAGGCACGACAATTTTCTTCACATTACCATACGATGCAGATGAATTTGGTGAGGCGGGTGAGTGGGAATGAAATATATAGAGCCAGTTAAATCTGCTGTTTTATTTCTACTTGTCATGCTAAGTGTGATTCTAACCTTTTTAATTTGGACGTACACACCGGATTATAAATATATTGAAAATACAGAGCGAAAGGAAATTTTAATTAAGCCGCAAAAGGAAATGGAGGATATTATTCGTCCATACAAGGCTATTTTCCGTTTTGATGAAGAATTTACAGGCACAGTATCTAACAATGCGATGAAGAATTTGATGAAAACATTTAAAGGCTGGAACGTCCTAGATTTAGAGCCTGTTAACAACAATCTTTCACCAAACTATGTGAATCAAATTATTGGAGCAGATCATCGAATGACCATCTTCTTCACTGGTGAGGTTCCATTTTCAGCATTTAACACAATTTTTCAGTTTGCTGAAAAAGAGTTACCAGAAACAACCTTCAATCGTATGATTATTGACTGGAGTAATTCGAACACCAAAGAGTTAATGGTTTATTACATTAGTGGGAATAACCAATCATTATTCCGCTCACATGTCAGCGTGCCAAACATGAGCCAATTTATACAAGAAGTCATAGAGCCTGCAAAAAAATATGGCGCTTTTAAAGAAATTGAGCGAGAAAATCAAACAGCCCTTTATGTAGATAGCAATAAAATGGAATCTGTAAAATTTACGTACTATATTGAAGAAATCACACCAGAATTATTTAAAAATGTGTTATTTACAGATCCAAATATAGTGCGACGTAATGTTGAAAGTGCATCTTCTGAAAAATATACAGATGGTATGTCATTAATGACATTAGATACAAATCTAAAGTCATTAAACTATGTTTATCCAGCTGCAGAAAGCAGTATTAGAATTGAGCCTTCAAAACTTCTAAAAGATAGCTTTGAATTTATTAACGAGCATGGAGGATTTACTGCAGATTTCCGCTATGCTTCAACTAGCACCAATAAAAATCAAATGGATTATCAATTATATTTGCAGGGATTACCGGTCTATAGTAATCATGTCATTACCCGAATGACGACAATTTGGGGAGATAGCCGGATTTTCCATTATAAACGTCCATATTTCTCATTAGATATGGATATTGAGGCTGAAAAGGAAATCAAGGAATTACCTTCGGGTGCAGATATTGCTGAAAGATTAAAAAATGCGAATAATATTGCCTTAGCAGATATTGATGAAATTGTTTTGGGCTATTATTTAACACAAAATCAAGAACTAAATATATTTACATTTGAACCATGTTGGTTTGTCATTCGTAATGGATCTTGGATTAAACTAACCCCTGAAGTTTTAGGAGGTGTTAAAAATGGATTGGAATAGAACAAAATCTATTTTTATATTCGTTTTTTTAATTCTAAACATCTTCTTATATTCACTTTATGTAAATCGCTATAATGAGGCGAAAGATATTGAGGTTCCAGGTGAAAAAACAATAGAAGCTCGTTTAAAGGATGATAATATTACGTACGGCACATTACCAAATAATATTGAATCTGCTTCGTATATGACAGCTCAAGTGCATAAATTCACAACAGATGAATTTAGTAATAGCAATCAACAAATAAAATTTAGGGACAATAATACAAAGGCACGTGCTATTTTCATCAAGCCTGTTAAATTACGTAATGTGAGTGATGATGCAAGCTTTACGGATTTTGCTCTTGCAAACGTAAATGAAGGAGCATCCTATGCTTTGTGGAAAGTAGACCGTGAAGAACGAGTCGCTGTTTTTTTCCAAAAGACGAATAATCGAATGTTCTATTATAATGGTTCATTGAAAATTAAATGGAATACCAACAATGAAGTAACAATGTATGAACAAACAATGATTGATAATATTGAAGAAATGGAACAACAGGAAACTGTCATTCCTCCACTTCAAATTATTCAAACTTTATATGCAAAAGGACCGCTCAAGCCAGATTCACGTATTACGCAAATGAAGTTAGGTTACTCAACACTTGTTAAATTAACTCGTACACAGGTATTAGTGCCAACATGGGAGATACGAGTGAAATTATCGGATGGAGAAACAGAAGAGTATTTTGTCAATGCAGTCGAAGGCAAAGTCATTGAAATCCAGGAGGACAAGCAAGAGGGCGAAGAAGAAGACTGGGGAGTTGAATAATGCGATTTAGTGTTTTAGCAAGTGGCAGTACAGGGAATTCGATTTATGTAGAGAATGATGATTACGCTTTTATCGTCGATGCGGGCCTTAGTGGCAAAAAGATGGAGCAGCTATTTACAAAGATCGATCGTAATGTGAAGCAGCTTAGTGGTATTTTCGTTACACACGAGCATAGTGATCATATTAAAGGGATAGGCGTACTGGCACGAAAATATAGTGTACCGATTTATGCAAACGCCAAAACATGGCAGGCAATGGACGGACTAATTGGTGAAGTTCCTGTAGAGCAACGCTTTGAATTTGATATGGATACAGTGAAGCATTTTGGCTCTTTAGCGGTTGAATCCTTTGCTGTTTCACATGATGCAGCAGATCCAATGTTCTACACGTTCCATGAGGATAATCGCAAGCTTGTTATTATCACGGATACAGGGTATGTTAGTGATCGTATGAAAGGTATTATACGCGGAGCTGACTCGTTTGTTTTTGAAAGTAATCATGATGTTAATATGCTTCAAATGGGACGTTATCCTTGGTCCATTAAACGTCGTATTTTAAGCGATGTAGGACATGTATCCAATGAAGATGCAGCGATTGCAATGAGTGAGGTTGTATTTGATAAGACTACGAATATCTATCTTTCGCATTTAAGTAAGGATAATAATATGAAAGAACTAGCACGCATGAGTGTCTCACAAACCTTACAGTCCTGTGGCATTATGGTTGGCGAGCATGTTCATCTCTTTGATACCGATGCAGAGGAGCCAACAAAATTGGTTACGGTTTAACGACTATTTATTTAGGTAAGACTTAAAGCTGTTCGACACATTTGAAGTAATGTGTCGAGCAGCTATTTTTATGTCCATTTTATTTGTTTTTCATCTGATTTTAATGTTTGAATCGTAAGATTAGGGTAACAATTAACAAAAGCAGTATAGGAAAGGATGAGGAACATGAGTTACTTTCAAGATGATGATAAAAACAGTGATTTCCTAAAAAATGAAGAAATCCCGAAATCACCTCTTCAAGAAAGATTAGAGCGCGAGGAGCAAGAAATGCAAGCCAAGCGTCATAAAAAGAAAGGTGGAGGCGGAGGAAAAGGTGGTTATTTCTTTAGTGGCTTGGTCGGTGTCATTATTGGTGCCTTACTTGTATGGCTGATGATGCCGGGTCTGGTCAACCAAATGCCTGGTACAACATCGAGTAATACAGGGAAAAATGATACAACCATAAACCAAGTTGCCACAGAGGTGACGACAGATGTTACAAAAGCCGTTGATAAAGCCTCTCCGGCCGTAGTGGGTATTACTAATATCCAAGAAGTAACAAGTGGAGGATTTTGGAGCCCTCAATCGACAACAACAAAAGAAGCGGGAAGCGGTTCCGGTGTAGTTTATAAAATTGAAGGTAATAAAGCCTTTATTGTAACAAATAATCACGTAATTGAAGGAGCTAAACAATTAGAGGTCACAATGCCTGATGGAACAAAAGAGCAGGCAGAATTAGTGGGCCACGATGTTTGGACAGATCTTGCTGTCATTTCAATTAGCTCAAAGAATGTAAAAACAGTAGCGACATTTGGTAACTCCGATGTGTTAAAGCAAGGGGAAACTGTTATAGCAATTGGTAATCCACTTGGCTTAGACTTCTATGGCTCTGTGACAACAGGCGTTGTTTCAGGTAAGGATCGTTCTGTACCAGTAGACTTAAACGGTGATGGCACAGAAGACTGGCAACAAGAAGTATTACAAACAGATGCAGCCATTAATCCAGGGAATAGTGGAGGAGCACTTGTCAATTTAGCTGGGGAGTTAATAGGAATTAACTCCATGAAGATTGCACAATCCTCTGTAGAAGGTCTAGGTTTCTCTATTCCAATTAATTCAGCCATTCCAATTATTGAGGAGCTAGAGAAAAATGGTGAAATGAAACGTCCAACTATGGGAATTTCATTAGCTGACTTAACAGATGTCCCAGCCTTCTATCAACAACAAACATTAAAATTACCTGCTGAGGTAACAACAGGTGTTGTAATCACAGATGTAATGAATAACTCTGCAGCTTCAAAAGCAGGTGTCCAACAATATGATGTGATTGTGGAAATGGATGGTCAAAAAATTGAAACAGCTATTGATTTGCGTAAACACCTATATAATGAGAAAAAAATTGGTGATCAATTAACATTAAAAGTTTACCGACAAGGTAAATTAGTAGAACTATCACTTACATTAACAAACGGTAATTCATTGTAAAAAAGATGAATAGCAGTGGGGATTGAAAAATAATCTCCACTGCTTTTTTGTGGAGATAAAGAAGTATTTTAATAAAATATTGTGGATAACTAGAAAATTGCGAATACTGATTTTATACAATAAACAGTGAGAAAAAGGGGCTTCTTCCATAGATGCTATTCCTTTGATACAATAGATTGTGGATAACATAGACCGAAATGTGAATAAGTTTGTGGAAATTTCGGAAAATAAGGAGACATCAAAAAATGGAAAATTACAGCTGTGAAAGCCATATAGAACACGCTTTAGACATGTTTGTAGCAGAGCAAAAAGTGTTCCCAATTATGGATAAAATCGAAGAGGATAAAAAGTTATCCACAAAGTGTAGCTACTGTGAAAAGCCAGCAGAATATATTGTATCAAGTAAATAACTTTACACAATATATAGCAACGACTTGTGGATATGTTGATAACTTTTGTGGATAATTTGTTTGTAAATGAATTGTAAAGGTGGATAACGTGTGAATATAACGATTGTATCAGTCGGTAAGTTAAAAGAAAAGTACTTAAAAATGGGGATTGATGAGTACGTAAAACGACTTGGTGGCTATGCAAAAATAGATTTGATTGAGGTAGCTGACGAAAAAGCACCCGAGCAACTTAGTGATGCAGAAATGGAAATCGTGAAGAAAAAAGAGGGAGAACGCATACTAGCCAAAATAAGTACAGACACATATGTAATTGCTCTCGCTATCAATGGCAAAATGAAAACCTCTGAACAAATGGCGGCTGATCTTGAATCTCTCATGACCTACGGCAAAAGCAAAATTGCCTTCGTTATCGGCGGCTCTCTGGGCCTACACGAAGACGTCCTAAAAAGAGCCGACGAGCAACAATCCTTCGGCAAAATGACCTTACCCCACCAGCTCATGAAGCTCGTACTCGTAGAGCAGGTTTATCGAAGTTTTAGAATTATGAAGGGAGAACCGTACCATAAGTAAATGAGGTTTTTTAAGGGAGTGGTATGGTGGAATTGGATATTTATGAGAAGTTTAAAAAGATTAAGATTTTAAGGGAAGTTTCAAATGAAACCTTAATTGTATTAGGTATGTTAAATAACAAATGGAATGGCGTAATTGAATATCCAGAAAAGCTAAGAATGGATAAAGCGGAATCGAAGACTAAAATCGATACCGCTTTTTTATTTTACAAAGTTAGCCCTCCTACATACAAAGAGAGAATGCTAATTGAAAAGTACCTTAAAAGCTCATTGGTGGATAATTCTTTAAAATTAATAAAATCAGAGACAGATGATTTTAAATCGGAAAATCTATTATATTCTGAAATAATAGGAAGAAATCTCAATAGAATAGAGATAAATCTTTACAACCAAATCGAAAAGCTAAAGTTGATACAACTTGGACAGGTGTATGGAGAGTTTTATTCTAATGTATTACTCATGAAAAAGGATTCTTATACTCATGTGGTATTCTACTCATATTGACTTAGAACGCATGTTTCCTCCTAATGTAAATTGTGATAAAATAAATAGGTTAAGCAATGCTTTGTATAGAGCAATTGGAGAAGGGGGACTACAAATGACTGGTCAAACACTTCTAGATAAACTAAAAGAGAAGACACTATCTTCTATTTTTCAATCAAGTGAGTATATTGATTTATTAAAGGAACTAACTTCAAATATAATTGAAGTGTCAAAAGAAGCAGAGAATGAAGCAACTATTGTTAGTGGCTTTGAAATACAGTTATATGGCTTTGTAAATAGTACCTTAGGGTTAAGGCTTTTCCCGGAAAAAGAAAAGAAGGTTGATACAGAACGACATATTACTAAAGGTAGGATAGATAGTAAAGTAGGGGCCATAGTAAAAGAGTTCAAACATACTTCAAAACTTGAAACACAAAAACAGCAAGACGATGCTTCGGAACAGCTTATCGGTTATTTAAGAGGTTTAGAAGAAGAGAGCAAATCCAATTATTATGGAATAATCACTGATGGGGTTAAGATAAAATTCATCAGGCTAGAGAATGGACAAGTAACAGAGGAGCCATTTCAGCAAATTAGTCATAGACACATGGATAGGATAATAAAAAGCGTCGTGCTAATGAAGCAAAAGGCACTTACTCCAGAGAACCTGGTTGAAGATTTTTATTCTTCAGAGCAGGATAGCATTGCGTTAGACTTGGTGCACAATTTGTACAAATCTTTAAATAGTCCTTCTAAGATGACTACTCAATTATTTGAGGAATGGAAGGAACTGTTTAGATTAGCTCACGATGACAAGTCAAAACAACAAGCCATAGAAGATAGAAGAAAAGCTCTATCTGATTTAATCGGGCATAAGGTAACAGAAAATAGTGATGAGTATAAGATTATCTATTCCCTTCAAACAAGCTATGCAATAATAATAAAATTATTAGCGTTTAATGTTCTAAGTAAAATCCGCTTTAATACGAATATGTTAGATTTAAACAGCTTAGCAACTGCACAATCTGAAGCTCTTCGAAGTAAAATAAGCGAAATTGAAGATGGTGGCATATTCAAGGATTTGGGAATGTTAAACGTTTTTGAAGGAGATTTCTTCTCATGGTATTGCTCTGATGAACAATGGAATGAAGAAATCGCAGAAAATATTAGAGTAATTTTTGCTTTACTCAGTAAATATGAAGATAAGTCTCTATTTACAACTGGAAATAGTGTTCAAGACCTTTTTAAAGACCTATACATGAAATTAATCCCAGAAAAAGTTAGACACAGCTTGGGTGAATTTTACACTCCAAGTTGGCTTTCGGACAATGTTGTTGATGAATCTCTTGATATGATTAATCATCGAGAGGGATGGAAAGGACTTGACCCGTGTGCTGGTTCAGGTACATTTATTATCACAATGATTAGGAAAATAATAGAGGAAACAGCTCATCTAACAAAAGAACAGCAGTTACATGAAGTGTTATCCAGGGTGAAAGGTATTGATTTAAATCCACTTGCTGTTTTAACAGCTAGAATAAATTACTTTATTAATATCTCACATTTAATTGAAGATGTTTCGGAGTTTGAAATACCGATTTATCTTGGTGATGCTTCCTATGTACCGGAAGAAGTGGAAGTTGAAGGAGTAAGCTGCCTTAAATATGTTATTAGTACGGTTAGTGGCAACATAGATATACTTTTGCCTTTAGAGTTAATCCATGGTGCAAAGCCATTTTCAGAAGTAATGTCAGACCTTGAGGAATTTATTACCGATTTGGATATTGAAGGTGCTCATCAGTTAATCCTTGCTGAAATTAGTAATGAAAATTTACCAGAGGTAATAAACCAATCAATCTTAAATTTATGTACTAAGCTTGTTGCATTAGAAAACGAAGGCTGGAATGGTATTTGGACTAGAATTGTTAAGAATTTCTTAACTACTGCACTTTTAGGCAAGTTTGACATAATAGTGGGAAATCCCCCATGGATTGATTGGAAGAATCTCCCTGAAGGTTATCGCGAAAGAATAAAATCTTTATGTATCTCAAGGCACCTATTTTCAGGTGACGGAAGAACTGGTGGAATAAATTTAAACATTTGTGCATTGATTTCAAATGTTGTTTCTCAAAGGTGGTTAAAATCGGATGGTATGCTTGCCTTTTTAATGCCACAGACACTAGTATTTCAGCAATCATATGAAGGGTTTAGGAAGTTTCAGTTAGATAATGGTTCAAATATGTATTTTCAAAAATTTACAGACTGGACAAAATCCGGTCATCCATTTAAACCCGTCACTGAAAAGTTTCTAACCTATTTCATAAACGGTACTGAAGTTGACTATTCAAAAGGTGTCCCAGCTTCAATGTATAAATTAAAAAAGGGGAAATCCCTTGCAAAATATAGAAATCATGAAGAATTTAGTGATGTAGTTCAAATCTTCGATAAATATGATTTCTTTATGGGGCAAACTAGTACAGATAGTACAAAATTCAGTTATGCAGAAGATAATGAAAATCTAGTTGCTTTTGCAAAAATAGCTGGTGAGTGTCCATATAAAGGTAGGGAAGGGATAGAATTTTATCCTCAAGAGCTTTTCTTATTGGAGATTGATACCGATATAGAGGGACCAAAAACACCGGAAATTATGTATTTGACTAACTACCAAAACAAGAGGTCAAAGCACAAAGTGCCGAAGCAAACTATTCCATTGGAGAAAAAGCTGTTACACCCACTTGTCAAAGGTACAAACATTACAAGGTTCCATATTAATAAACCAAGCTATATAGTGCCGTTTCCATATAAAGAAGAAAGTCCTAAAGTTCCTATGGATTTTTCGGAGCTAAGGAAAGAATCAAAGCTGTTAGCTACCTACTTTAGAAGAAATAGAACGGTGTTAGAAAATCAAACTGATTACAGCAATAAATTAATTGGTGACGAAAATGCACCTTATTACGCTTTAGCAAGGGTAGGGAAGTATTCATTTGCTAAGCATCATGTAGTTTTTCGTGATAATACTAAATGGGTTGCAGCAGTGTCTTCTCCAATAGATACAGAATGGGGAGAAAATAGAAGACCTCTTTTTCAGAACCATGCGGTTTCAATTTGTGAAAAGCCTAATGGAGATTTTATTACCGAGGATGAAGCACACTATATTTGTGCAATTCTAAATGCGCCTATTGTTCAACAATATATCTTAAATTCATCAGACTCTAGGTCTTTTAAGATTAGGCCACCAGTTAAAATGGTTGAATTCGATGAACAAAATGAGATTCATTTAAAGCTATCGAATTTATCAAAAGAAGCCCATATGTCTTATGATGATAAAAAGAGAATGCTTGAAATTGATGCACTTCTAGATGAACTGTACTTGCAATCCTTAGGTAACCTGTAACTATAAATTTTATAAATATATATTATTAAATAGACCTTCCTACTTAATGTAGGGAGGTCTATTTAATTATTTTAGGAGTGAAAATATGAAAAAAATTGCAGCTAAAAGGGTCAACATTGTTTCAGTAAAACTAGTAAGAGAGTCTAGTCTGCTTTACACCAAAAGAAGTATTCGGTCTCCAGAAGATGCCTACGAACTGATAAAAGATTTCTTGGAAGATAGAGACCGAGAGCACTTTATCGTCGTTTCATTAAATACGAAAAACCAACCTGTATCTATTAATATTTGTCATATTGGAAGTTTGAATGCCAGTCTGGTTAGCCCTCGTGAGGTAATGAAATCAGCTATTTTATCATCAGCAGCAAGTATAATGGTATTCCATAATCACCCCTCCGGAGATACCTCCCCATCTCAAGAAGATATATCGGTTACTTCTCGCCTTAAAGAAGCAGGTAGACTGATAGGGATTGAATTGCTAGACCACCTAATCATTGGTGATGGAAAGTACTTATCTCTAAAGGAAAAAGGCTATATTTAAGGGAGGGAAGGTCAATGTGTTACTATAACGCAGAACATTTCGCTATCTTCATGTCGTTGCAATTTGGCATCAATATTGACGAAGAAGTTGGAGAGGAGGCAGTTCTTTTATATAAAGAGGAACTTGATGAAAATCTTGTTTCAGAAGAACTGATTAGTATTTCTCCTGAATTGGTATTGGTTCATTCGTTTGTTTTCAATAAAGAGGAACATGAGTGGTTGGTTTGTGTAGCATCTAATGCTAATACGAACCAACCACTCTTTTTAGTTTGTCTTAAGGATGGGGTAAGGGTGTACGAAGAAAAGTTAATATCTGAATAAATAAGGAAACTGAGTCTATAAGGAATAATAGGTAGTGTTTTTGCTATCTATTATTCCTCTTGTCCTACAAAGATACTGTGAAATTCATCTGTAATTTCATTTCCATCTGCAAATATGACCACATTATCTAGCCCAATTATTGTTTTTAGGACAATATTATTGAACGCCTCTTCAAGGTGGAAAGCAATTTCTTGAGCTTTTCCCTTTTTAGTATTAATGAAGTAAGTTACGACATTGTCACAAACTAAAGAATCGTTAGCCATCAATAAATCATAAAGAGCATCTATGTGGAATTTTTTTTGGATTTCTTCCGAGGGCTTATAAACCCGATTAGCATTTCTTCTAATACCTAACTCTTCTAAATCTCTATATACAGTTGATTGACTGGTTACTATGTTTCTCTTACTTAGTTCTTTTACAATTTCGTCATGAGTAGTTATGTTCTGCTGTTCAAGAATTATATGAATTTCCCTATGTCGTTTCTTTTTTTCATGATTTCTCTCAACATTTTTCTCTGAAAAGCTTTTCTTCATCTTTAACACCTCTATGTTCAAAATTGTTCACAATATGTTCAAATGTGCTTACTCAAAATCCAATTGTTTAAGGACTAATTGTAAATGGATGAATAAAGTTCTATACGATTAACGACCAATGGGTTGGAACTGTATATATAAGCAACCATATCCATTAATGAATAATATTATGAATAAAATTATTATATATGAAAATTACAGGTAGGTAAAACAAGTTGTATACTATATTTTTTTATTCACATCTTGAATTTTTCTGTGTAGTATTCAATGTGTTAGCCGAAGAGAAAAGTAAAAATAGTTAAGGGGGAAACGGCGTGTCATTATTAGAGCATATCCAAAAAAACTATAAAGGAAATCTAAAGCTGTTAGATGAGTTCAAAAAGCAGGATGAAGTTTTTTTGAAAGCATCTGAAAAAGAAGAGGATTTAATAGAATTGTACGATTTTGGAATTGGTTTGCAGAAAGACTTCAATCTCGAGAAGGAATACGATGTAATACAAAATATAATCTCATTAAAAAATGTAATGGTGTTTGCTGAAATTAATCGCTACAAGAAAAGATTGTTAATGGACATGAAAGAGCAAGAGCGAAAAGAAACGGTTCAACTTATCATTAATAATTTGCATGGATTGGGTATGGAACCAGTAGGTTACGAGATTAGAGAAAATAAAATTATTGTTGCATGGTACTTAGATTCTGTCATAGATACTAATACTTTTACATTCCAACTTGATAGTTTGATTTAAAAATTGAATGGAGGATTTACTAAATGGCATTGAAAAAGGTTAGGAGACCAGTACTTCAAGGAGAAAAGAAGTTTAATGAAATGAAGGAAAAAGAAAGAGTGAGTGCATTGGAGCAGGAAAGTGAAGCCCAAGAATTGCAGCTGGAAAATATAGAAGAGTCTCAAGAAGAACTGCCTTATGACACTAACAATTTGGATACCAATCATTTTAATCTAATAGAAGATGAATCGCCTCTTGAACGGCTAATCACTTTTTTGGACGGTAAAGTGAGATTGCCGAGAAAAGCGAAGGTGGGAAAGGGGGAATGCCTTTTCCAAATTAATAGTGTTGCAACAAAAGAAGGTATTCAAGGGAAGTTTGGGTACTATGACCAATACTTATTTACCTTTTCACTAACCCAATCAAGCGGAGAAGTTCCGGTACAAATAACAGTTCCCTTCACTATCTCTTCGAATCCTGAATCGCCTCTAATGAAGTTCTTAATGAGCTTCAGGTCGATATTCGAGGGGCAAAGGATTACCGTTCAACAGTTAGTTGGCTTGAGAGGAACATGTGAAATTGACCATTACATTACCGAAGCTGGGGATGAATATGAAAGATTAGTTGTTAAGAGCATAGAAAATCACACCAATTAGTCGAGAGAAGAATAACCTTTTCTCTCTAAACCAAAAGGAGAAAAAACATGACAAAAAAAATATATGAAATGCAAAAATTTCTTACATTATATCCAATAAGCAAAGTAAGGTTATTAACTTCTTCTGAAACACTTAGAGTGTTGGTTCAAGAAATAGAAATACCAGAAAGGCTCTCAGTATTAAAAACAGCTGTTTACATGACAGCAATTGGTGAAGAAAGTGAGTTCTTTTCTGCATTAATGGAATACGTTCATGATATGCCGAAAGGAAAGTCTCTTGAACTTTACAGAACTGCTGACACGATTACTGAATCACTAGTACCAAAAGCTTTAATTATCGAGATGGTTCATGTCTTGAAGGTTGGAAAAGCAGAAGAAAGAGGCTTCCTCTACGATGAGAAAAAGAACCAATTTGCCTTTAATCCCAATGCATTTGCAAGGCATTTCCTTAAACGATGCCATGTGCGTTCGACAAAGGATGGAAGGTTATTCCTCTACAACAGGAATGGGTTCTATGAAGAACTTTCCGAAGTGAATTTGGGGAAAGTTATCCGGACCGTTATGCATGAAGGCAGGTGGGACAGTTGGAAGAGTAACTATGAAGCTGAGGTTTCCAAGGCTCTTCAACGTGAAGCACCAACAGTTGATGAAATGAATACAAAGCGAGACTTTATCAACGTAAGAAACGGGATGTTGAATTTATCGACCTTTAGGTTGGAAGCACACTCTCCTGACTTTCTTTCGACAGTTCAAATTCCCATTGATTATGACTCAAACGCTCAGGCTCCGAAGTTTCTTGATTTCATAAATGACATAACAGTTAACGATGAAGACTTAATTGGTGTTCATCAGGAACTGATTGGTTATTGGTTGACGGGAGACACCAAGGCTGAAAAAGCGGTTTATTATTACGGGAGTGGAGCCAATGGTAAAAGTGTTTTGGCTTCAATTATCACTGAATTAGTTGGACCCCAAAACGTCAGCAGCGTACCTTTATCCAAGTTTAATGACCAATTCGGTATGGAAAGTATGATTGGTAAGTCGCTTAATATATCTGCCGAGAACGAAATGGGTGGAAAGGCACTTAAAACCGAAAACTTTAAGGCGATTGTTAGTGGAGATAACATCACTATTAACATTAAGTATCGTCCTGCGATTAGTTACCGCCCATACTGCCGTTTGGTGTTTCTAGTCAACAACCTTCCCGACTCATCAGACGTTACAGAAGGCTATTTTCGAAAACTTATTATCGTGCCTTTTTCAAGAACCTTTAAGAAAGAAGAACGAAACGTAGATTTGAAAGACGAACTGCTCAAGGAACTGCCTGGAATTCTTAATTGGGCGATATTAGGATTGAAGCGGCTGAGAAGCAATAACTATCAGTTCAGTGCCTGTAAAGCAATTGAAGAAACCGAACGTGCTTACTACGATGAGCAAAATCCAGTGAGAGAATTTTTTCGTTCTCATGTGGTCCAAGAGGTTGGTTCCCGCACTAAGCAGTCAGATTTCTACAATTTGTATAGTCAATGGTTAAATGTCCAGGGAATTGACGACAAAGGAACGAAATCACGTCAAGTATTTTGGCGCTATTTCAAAGTGATTTTAGACAGAGAAAATATCTCGATTGTGAAGAAGAAAGTTAAAGGAACTGTCTACTTTGACGGCATAAAACTGATAGAATTGGAAGATTTTCAGTTCCCTACTCTAGCTGGCGATATTATTCAGTTCTAAGGGGGGTGTAGGGGGTGTATGAAAAGCAAAAAATTGCTCAATACCAAAAGCTAAAAACCCAATGAAAAGTTTTGTTTTAGCTAACCACCCCTCCCCCCTTCTAACAAGGAAATGAAATATATATTATTACATCGATGAGGAGAACTTGCCATGAACGAAAAAGAAAGTTCAATCTACGAATATCAAAATATGTTAGACATCTTGGCGGAAATGGTCACAGAGTACCTTACAAAACACCCCAAAGGAGGAGATTCCAATGATAAGTAGAGATGAAACAGCACAGCAGAACCAAGATAAGATAGTAATTTACACAAGAAATATATCGTGGACCCAACCAGAGGGGTACAGAATTCATCGAGACGTCCAGGTCTTAAAAGAAAAGTGTGAGCGTGCTGGATATCGAGTCAGTAGAGTCTACTGGGAACCAAGCTCGGAATCTCAAGGAAAAAGAAGAAAAGTATTGAAGCAAATGTTGAAGGATGCTGCTGAAGGTTTGTTCGGAGTAGTCCTTGTTTGGGATGTATTTACGCTTACTCCTGATGGAAAAGAGCTTAAACAAATAGAAAGAGAGCTTGCAAGATATGGTGTGGAGATTTGTTCAGTAACGGAACCTTTCGACACTTCCACAGAAGAAGGATTGAGAGTGTTTGAGTACATGTGCAAATTACTCAATACGAGACATTTAAGGTTAGCAGCCATGCAAGGAATTCCGCTGTCACTAGTAGCACGTTGGTTAATTGAAGATGAAAACAAGAAAGGGGGTGAACGTGATGCCGAACTATGCGAGACAGCTCGAAGACCAGCTTGACCAATTCAGCCGAACTGGAACACAGAAAAGAGCCGCTATCTATGCTCGAGTCTCCACATTGGAACAGGCTGAAGAAGGCTACAGTATTGATGAACAGGTCCGTGTGCTAAAAGAAATGTGCGAACGAGAAGGATATGTTGTTCATAAAGAATACGTGGACCGAGGGAAAAGCGGAAAGAACATCAAAGGGAGACCAGCCTTACAACAATTACTGCATGATGCCAAGGGTAAAGACTTTGACTTGGTACTCGTGTGGAAGGTGAACCGCTTTTCTCGTAAGACAAAGGATTTACTAAATATTGTTGAAGAACTAGAAATGAGAAACATTGTTTTTCGTTCATTTACGGAACGCTACGAAACGGAAACTCCAGCGGGGAAAATGCAATTTCGGATGTTGGCAGTCATTGCTGAATTTGAAAGAGATAATATCGCTCAAAACGTAAAAATGGGGATGTTAGCAAGAGCTAAAGAAGGGTCGTGGAATGGCGGGCAGGTTCTTGGTTATGATGTTGTGAGTGTTCCAGGAGAAAACCGTAAGAGAAAACTCTCAACACTTGTTGTTAATCCAACAGAAGCGCAAACGGTCCGAAAGGTATTTGACCTTTACGTGGAGGGGAATGGTTACAAATCCATCGCAAATAAACTCAACAATGAAGGACACCGGACTAAAAAGAACAAAGACTTCTCCATCAACGGGGTAAAAACGATTCTAAGCAATCCACTTTATGCAGGATTTATTCGCTATAATGTCCGGAGAGATTGGAACGAGAAGAGAAGAAACAATATTAATCCTCACCCTGTGATTGAAAAGGGGCAGCACGAAGCTATCATTTCAGAAGAAACATGGGAAAAAGCAAAAAATATCATGTCGAGTAGAAGCGGCAAGCCTAATCGAATACATGACGGGGAGTTCCCTCTCACTGGTATCATGAAGTGTCCTGCATGTGGGGCAGGAATGGTGATTGGAAGGACAACGAATACACTCAAAGACGGAACAAAAAAGGTTCTGGAGTATTATGTATGTGGGGCTTGGAAGAATAAAGGTTCAGCAGTTTGTCGGTCGAATGGAGTAAGGACGGATTATGCAGACCCTCATGTGCTTGAAAAGCTATCAAACATAGCCACAAGTGATGTGCTTATAGAGCAAATTGTTGAACGTATTAATAACAAGAAAGAACAAGATTCTTCTCCGCTTCAACACGAATATGAGACTTTGAAAAAGGCAATAGAATCCAATCAACAAAAGAAAGAGAAAGTCCTTGGTTTGTACGAAGATGATTTGATTCAAAAAGCAGACCTTGTGCAGCGGTTATCCACTTTGAATGAAGAAAAGGAACGACTTGAAGAGAGACTATCTCCTATTGAACTGCAGATAGGGCAAGGTGGTACACAACTCATAAACTTTTCAATGGTCAAACAGGTCATGCAAAACTTCAAAAGTGCCTATCAAGAATCATTGACCAGGGAGCAGAGGAAAAGACTGATGCACCTGCTCATCCGTCAAATCACCATCAATGAGGACCGGAAGATTGACACGATACAAATACAACTTAATAAAGAAGTTGCAAAACACTTCACCTTTAAAGGGGGAGAGGATTCATCTATTACGGATGAGTTCTCTCCCCCTTTTTCTATTTTAATCGACCTATGAAAAGGAGCAAATTACCTATGAGCATTATCAATGTATTCAGGAGTTACATGGAGGAGCATCACCCACATTTAGCTTGGAAGGACTGGAAAGCGGATGTTAGAACTCTTTCAGTGGATGACATAAGCAACGAAGAGGTTAAGGCTACTATTCCAGACGAAAACAAACCAGAATTAACATGTTGGGTATTCTTCTACGATGGCGGTGCATCAAACGTTGTGTATTTATTACAGGATAAGCATGGTTTGAAGGATATTGGAATTGGTTTGTTGAAAGGGGGTGAACTTGTTAAGCCTATTACCTTCGTATGAAGTACTGGCAGTCTGAAAGGGAGAACAATCAATACGTTTACAAGTCAGAGAGGGTTGCTCTATAAGAGTTTTCGTCTCTTTTTTCGTGTTTGATTTCCCGGTAAAGGAGGTGAGAGTATGACACCAATTGACCTATTCAAAGCAGGCGTGGCGTTTGGCGTATCTATTTACGTATATGTGAAGAAGAGCACTAATTTTGAAAAATAAAGGAGGAATAGTAATGCAATACTTTTTAATGGGAACAGTCGTTGGAATCGTAGCCTGTTTAGTATCAGAGCTTAAACAAGGTCCTTCAAGGAGTTATCGTTAATGAGAACTATTCAGTGTTTAAATGACTTTAATCAGATTGAAATGGTGTTTCCAAGTGATTTTGTCCTATATTTAAGAAATGAGTTTTTCAGTCTTTACGAATATTTGAGTAATGGAGAAGGTGAAGAGGATTTTATCCTTCCTCTTCACCAATCAATCGTAATTATTGAAAAATCAATAGAATTTGAAAAGATATTAGCGAGCAATCCAGAATACATAGAGGAAATCCCACTAGAGGTTACCCGTTGTTTGAGAATTGGTATTTACAATTCAGAAGATGTACAACTTCATTATTATTTAAACAGTGAACCTGTATCAAAGTAAACCCATAATGCTATGCAATGTTATAATATGTAAAAGTGTAAATTAGGGGGTTTTTTCGTGTTTAAGCTCAGAGACTTTTTGTATTTGGATGAAAGAACAGTTAAGAGGTATTTGTCATCAATAGAGGAAGGTTTAGTTAAAGAAGTTCTAGAAACAGATATTGCTGCTAAGCCTAACTGGGATTTCGAAGTTTCTCTAGGAGAAATACAAAAATTACTTGTCGCAGCAGGTATCCCAATTCCAAACGTTGGAGTAAAAAGAACAGGAAAAACAGACACAGTTTCAGTTCAAATTACAAAGGAACCTACAATTGATTCACAGTTTGATAAATTATTCAGGTATATTGAGCCTGCACTTCAATATTTAGAGGGTTTTGACCCAGCTATCTGGTCTCAACTAGAGAATGGACAATTTGTTTATTACTCTTCTGAAATTTCCCTACCAAAGGGATATGAAAATGCACAGATGCTAAGTATTGGTGCTGATTTTTATGAATTAGCAAAAGGCTGGATTGAAAAAGATGAAGAGTTTGAGAAGGTCATTGAGGAAAGTAAAGGTTATAGAGAGGAAGCTGCTTCAAAAAAATATACTAATATTTATTCAATTCCAACTGGTTCACCAAATAAAAGGAAATATTATTTTGTAGCGAAAGTTATTCATGATAACTTAGTAGATTGTTCTTTGGAAGATTTAACATTTGGAAATGCATATACATTAGCTAGAGTTGAACACATTTTGGGTGCAAGTGACAGATATACTGTATTTGATTCAACACTGAAAGGTATTGATAGGTTAATGAATAGAGAAGAAAGAAGAAAGCAAAAAGGAGATTTGTTTGAAGTAGCGACAAAACCAGCGGTTGTTATTCGACCTATTGCAATTTTTAAAGAATAATAATTAAAAACCTCATTTAGATGCACTACGGAGAACCATATCATAAGTAAGTACGGTATGTATATATGCATTATGTTGAAAACGAAAAAGCATCTACAATAAATGATGCTATTTTGGATTGATTTAAAGTATTTAGTGAGAGCATCTATAAGAATAAGTCATAGTAAGCATGTCCTTATAAGAAATTAAAAAGAGAAATTGCATAGAGCAATTTCCCTTTTTGTTTGAATGGAGGTGAATTATGGCTCAAGTTTTGTAACTTCAAGATTATTTTTATTGCCGTTACCATTACCATTGCCGTTGCCGTTGCCGTTGCCGTTGCCGTTGCCGTTGCCGTTGCCGTTGCCGTTACCATTGCCGTTACCATTGCCGTTACCGTTACCGTTACCATTGCCGTTACCGTTACCGTTACCATTACCGTTACCATTACCGTTACCATTGCCGTTACCATTACCATTACCGTTACCATTGCCGTTACCATTGCCGTTACCGTTGCCATTACCATTACCATTACCATTACCATTACCGTTACCGTTACCATTACCGTTGCCATTACCATTACCATTACCATTGCCGTTACCGTTGCCATTACCATTACCATTACCATTACCGTTACCGTTACCGTTACCGTTACCGTTGCCATTACCATTGCCATTGCCATTGCCATTGCCATTGCCATTGCCATTACCGTTGCCGTTACCATTGCCATTGCCATTGTCTGGCTTTTCAACTAACACATCAAATGTTAGTGTGTGGTCACCATACGTTACCGTAATTGTCGTAGTCCCTTGACCTTTTCCTTTTACAATGCCTGCTCTGACAGTAGCTATTTGATCATTCGCTACTTCGTAGGTTGCAAGCTTGGTAACATCTTTTACTGTTGTTTGACCATTGACAGTAGTTACTTCAGTAATCTTAACGGTAACTTCTTTACCGATACTAGTTTCAACCTGTGCTTGGTCAATTTCTAGTGTTACGTTTGGTTCTACTACAACAGGTTCTTCAACTGTAACATTTAACGTAACAGTATTTTCACCGTATGAAATAGTAATTGTAGTTGTGCCTTTACCTACGGCAGTTACTAATCCATTTGCTACTGTTGCAACATTTTTATCCTCAACAGCATACGTTGCTTTTGACGTTACGTCTTCCTCCGTTGCATCACCTTCTGCAGGTGTAGAGGTTTCCGTTACCTTAAGCTGTGAAGTTTCCCCAACTGTTAGGTCTAGCTCAGTTGGATTTACAGACAGGGTAACTACAGGTTCTACTATCTCTTTTTCATATATTTTTGCTTCACCAACATTCCCGGCAGCATCCGTAATTACTACTGAGACAGCATTAGTTTCCGCTGTTACTGGGAATGTAAAGCTACCATCTTGATTTAACTCAAAAGCAACTGGCGCTTTTACTTGGCCATTTACCGTCGCAATATAGGAAGCTTTTAATTTATCATTTAAATTGTAATTTAAATCATATAAAGCTAACTCTTCATTGTAGTCGATATATTTATCTGTTACTTGTCCTGTAGCGACACCTTCAGCCACTGAACCCGTAATTTCTGGTTTAGTCGTTTTCACGACAATAGGTCCAACATAACCGGAAACTTGACCTGATGCTGCAAGACCAGTGAAGTCAATTGTATATAGACCATCTGGAATCTTTGTGGCAGGTTCTGATCCCCATGGTTTGTACTGCCCACCAACATTCAGTGTATAAGAGCCTTTTCCTAGCGCTGTACCTGCATGGAGATAACCAATATAGCCGTCTCCGTATTCTCCACCTTCAGGATTCATAATATCCCAAAGCTCGATATAGTTAGTTGTTACATCTCCAGTTAATGTGAATGAAAGGACCGCTGAGTCTTTCACGCCATCTCCGTTAAAGGATAGGTCTGTTTCTGTAATCTTATAATCTTTAATTTCCGTTACTGCCTCACCGCCAAGGTCAGCAGCGAATGGTAATGAGATTTCTGTATCTCCTCCATTAATGTAAATATATCCTAGTATTTCAGAGCCGTTTGGCGCCGTAGCTTGTGAAGCAGTTAATGTAATATTTAAAATTTGCTCACCGTTTAGGTTAAATGTTGGCTGATCTACTGTAACAGTTGCATCACCAAATGTTTTGGTCACATCAACCGATACATTATAATTGCCACCGTTTCCTTTAATGTCTTTTACTAAAACTTGTTTCGTTACAGAAATATCCTGATCCTTAATAGTTTGTGGACCGAAAGTAACTGTACCTTTCAAGTTTTCTGTAACTGCACCCGTTCCATCTAGAATTGCGCTATCAAGTGCATAAGCAAGAATTTCTGGATGAGCTGCAGCATACGCATTGACACGCCCAGCACCTTGAGAAAACACATCGTATTTTGTTTTATCTAATACCTGTGCTGTATTAGACAATGCCACTTTTACATCAAACGCATTCCAATTAGGATTGGCTTGTTTAACTAATGCCACAATACCTGCGATATGAGGAGTTGCCATAGAAGTTCCTGTTTTGCGACCATAAGCTTCCGCATAATCTGCATCTGGGAAATCCTTTTTATACATTGGAATCGTTGACATAATATTTGTACCAGGTGCACTTACATCTGGTTTAATATCAAAGTTTGGAGTAGATGGTCCACGTGAACTAGAAGAGTTTACATCATCTCCTAGTGTCTTTGTAGAAGCAAATTTACTAAAGCTTACTTTGCCTTTTCCGCCCGCTAATGCAGCGCGAATTGCATTGCCATCCGTTTGGGACATATCAAATGTTGGCAGATATTCGAATGCATCACCAAGGAATGTGCCCGAAATGTCCGGTGCATTTGATCCACCTGCAAAGTTATGAATAATAGTTGCGACAGCTCCATTTGCCTTTGCATTTGCAATTTTATCAACGAAGGCGATACTGCCACGCGAAATTAATGCCACTTTACCGTTTACATCAATTCCTTGAAAGTCTTTTACTTCTCCATTTCCAGGAACAGCAACTAGATCAAATTCTCCTTGAAGCTGTGTAGCTACATTTTTCCCGAAAGTAGTCCCCATTAATGGAAGCTGTTTAGTTAAGTTGTAGTTGCCAACTGTAACTTTCACTTCCCCGTTGTACATTGTTTCTGGATTTGTTGTGTTACCAACAGCGATTCCTAGGCGAGCGGTTGCAGGAGTGCCCATTGTTCCTCGATTTGGACCAGAGTTCCCTGTTGCAACTACTCCGATTGTTCCAGCTATCATTGCATTATTTATAGCAAATGAACCAGCATCCGTTTCAGTGTTAGCTCCACCGCCAAGTGAAAGGTTGATAATGTCCATTTTTTCAATGACAGCCGTTTCAATTGCTTTAACAATACCAGATGTAGCACCACTTCCATATGCTCCAAGAACACGGTAAGCATAAAGGTCTACTTTTGGAGCAATCCCTTTAATGCCGTATTCGTTAGCACCGATTGCTGCAATTGTTCCAGCAACATGTGTACCGTGAGAAGTATAGAACGCGCTTCCTTTTTCATTAAATTCAGGTGTCCCAGCTGGACGCTCTGAAGGCGATGTTTCTGATGCATCATTATCTGCCCGAGGCTTCGTATAAGTGGATGAATTTGGAATAAAGTTTTTTCCACCTTTATAAATTCCAGCAAACTCAGGGTGATCTACATCAATACCAGTATCTAACACGGCTACTTTTATTCCTTGTCCTTCAAGTCCTTCCTTCCAAAGCTCTTCGATGCCAAGAAAAGAATTACTTGTATTCATTTGAGCTTCTAATAGGTCTTCTTTAATAAGTTCTGATGATTTCGCCGTATCCTCTTCGGATGCGTGAACAATAACATCAGGTTCGATTAATGTAATGCCTTCTACTGTAAGCAGTTTCGGAAGATCGTTTGCTTTTACAGTTGCCGCAAAACCGTTTAAAACAGTATCAAATGTGTATCCTTGAGTCAGCTGTACCTTTTTAGTAGCTAACTCTTTTTTTACTTGTGCTTGTTGTACTTTTACATTGGAGCGAACTTCTTTTGCTTGAGCCTTAGAGAATTTTTCCCCATTGATTTCGCTTATTCCCTGCTCTAATGCAACAGGCTTTTCAGATAAATGGACAATGACTGGAACCTGTTGATTGCCTGATACATTTTCTAAGCTTTCGTGAAGAGTTGGACCATCTTTAGACAGGCTTAGCTGTTCCGCAATAGCCGCTTTTAGTTGGATAATACTTTCATTTTGACTATCCGGTTTGAATGGTTTCGAATCTTCAGCACTAGCACTCGACAATGGAACCAATAAAGAGAGCACCATAACGAAAACTAGAATACTACTTAAAAACTTCATAAACTTAAAATTTTTCAAATCGCATTTCCTCCCCTACCCTTAATTGTCACACTTTTCAGTTTAGTGTGATATTTCCAATTTATCACAATCTAACTAATTCGAATATCGGAATATTTAAATATTCTGAAATATTGATAATTAGTATCATTTTATGAATGATAGATTGAATCTTTTTTCCTAGTAATGGAATAAAAGGTTATAACTTTCAAATGAGAAATGCTAATACATTTTGCCTGGGTAATCCTACCAAAGTACTGTCGATTGTGTAGTAATTTAGAGAAAAGGAGGGAGACCATTTGAAGGAGCGCTGGAAGGGGAATCTTTATAGAGTGTAATCTTGAAATAAAAAAACTAGCGATTATTTAATCGCTAGTTATTAGTGCAGGATGAAGTGTATCATTGTTTTTGATCTAAGTGATGACTAAAAAATGTTAGCAGGCTTGCACAGACTGCAACGAGTCCACCGACCCATGTTACATTCATTAAATTCCCTTGATGATAGACGATGCCGCCTAATGCAGAACCAAAGGCAATTCCTACGTTACTTGCTACAGGCATTAGTGAAGCGGCTAATCCTTTAGCACTTGGCTGGTAAATTTCAGCGAGATCAATTAAATAAAGCTGAGTAGATGTTGTTAACAGGATAGCCATTAGCGACATTAAGCCTATGTTAGCTAGTCCTAAAATAAATTGATTGGTGGTCCAAAATAAGCATATTAGAACAATTGCCTGCAGGAGAAAAACAAACCGAAGGCGACCGATAGGATTGTGATTGGCAATTTTACCAGCGAGTATATTGCTGAATATCGAAATAAACCCATAGCCAAAAAGAATAAAACTAATGGAATTATGTGGGGCCCCCATCCCCTTCAAAATAGGAACAAGGTACGTAAAGACTGTATATGTTGCACCAAATCCTAGGGCAGGAATGAAAAAGGCCATTAAAATACGCGGCTTGAGTATGAGAGAAAACTGATCCCGTATGGAGCTCCGTACTTGACTGAGTCCATTTGGTAAGGCAAAAAAGGATGCCATAAACGCAACCCCTCCCAGTAGAGTGGTTAACATGAAGGCGGCATTCCATCCATACGAGTTGGAAATGACAATACCAATCGGTACCCCCACGACATTTGCCAGTGTGAAACCGCCGAAAACGAATGATATAGCAAGTCCCCGTTTGTTAATTGGCATGGTTTCGCTTGCAACAATCATGGCTAGAGAAATTAATACGCCCGTTACAATTGCTGTCATAATACGAAGTATCAGTAGCATAATGTAGTTCGTAGAAATAATGCACAAAGCATTAAAGACAATGAAAGATGCTATCAAAAACAGCATCCATTTACGCTTTGGAAAGTGACTTGTTGCGGACATCACCAGTGGTGTAGCAACGGCAAATGTAATGGCAAATGCAGAAACGAGTGTGCCTGCTTTTGCATTCGTCATTTCTAGACTTGAAGAAATATCAGTCAAGATTCCGACAATTACAAATTCGCTTGTCCCCAGCACAAATGTTAATGAAGTAAGTGTTAAAATAAGTAACCAATGTCGCTTGGATAATTGTGTGTGGTGCATAGATACCTCTTTCTTAGATGAATATATATGTGTCACAGAGTAGATAAACAACCTAAACATCATATCATAATATTTTTACAAGAAAAATCACGAGATTATTGGATTTACACTTTCGATAAAGCTACTGATTTTAAAAGCTACATCAAGTATTGTTAAACATTATGCCTGCTACCTCCATTTTCAATGAAGGAGGAATATACTAAATTTGCACGAACCTTTACATAAAGCAATCTTGTTCAATATGCCATATTCACTCAAAAATACTACCTTTAAAAGGGAAAAGGAAGGTTCAAGATGATTCAATTCCAAAACAATATTATGACAGTTTTTCAAAGTGCGTTATATATGACTACTTCAGCAATCATTCAAACGAATGAAGCAATCATTATGACAGATCCTAATTGGTTGCCTAACGAAATTCAAGAAATTCAAGATTATATAAACAATATTCAAGGTAACAAGCAACTATATATTATTTATACACATAGCGACTTTGACCATATAATTGGTTCAGGAGCGTTTCCAGAGGCCAAGGTAATTGCCTCTAAACGATTTGCTGACAATTTGAATAAAGCAGAAAGCATTCAAAAAATTCATCAATTTGATCAAAAGTATTATTTACATAGGGGTTATTCCCCAGTATACCCTTCAGTTGATATTGTCATTTCTGAGGATGGTTATACATTAGAGTTGGATTCAATTACGATGACCTTTTATCAAGCCCCTGGTCATACGGAGGATGGTTTATTTACAGTGATAGAGCCATATGGGTTTTTTGTTTCCGGCGATTACTTGTCGGATGTTGAATTTCCATTCATCTTCAGCAACTATAAGGATTATGTAAATACAATTAATAAGGCTGAAAAGATTTTACTCACTCATGCCATCACAACCCATATACCTGGTCACGGATTAACAACACAAAATCTACAAGAAATTCAAAAAAGGATCGATAGCTCAAAGTATTACTTAACAAAGCTTCCGCACGATAATGGAGAGTTAGAACAATATTTAAGGAGTGAGTATTCATTTTTTGAGGGGATGAAAAGGATTCATAGTGACAATAAGGAGATGATCCAAAAAGAAAATTTAGCAGAGCAATTGAAGTCTTCTAAAATGTAATGAAGTGTATGAAAAAGCAACCAAAAAGGAGATTGGCTTGCAATAGCCAGTCTCCTTTATTATGAGGGTTACTTTGTTAATTCTTTTCTAGTGAAGGCTGCAAGTAGTTCACGTACTTCATCAGTTGAATGGGCATTGATTAATTGAATGCGTAATTGATTAGCTCCCTTGAAGCCACGCACATATATTTTAAAGAAACGTTGTAATGCTTTAAATGAACGAGTTTCAAATTCCTTGGAATATTGATCATGAAGATCAAGGTGAAGGTATAGCAAGTTCAGGTATTCTTCAGCACTATGCTCTTTTGGATCTTGTTCAAAGGCATATGGATTTGAAAACACGCCTCTCCCAATCATTATCCCATCGATACCATATTGCTCAGCTAATTTTAAACCTGTTACTCGGTCAGGAATATCTCCGTTGATCGTTAGCAAAGTTTCAGGAGCAATGTCATCCCGTAGTTTTTTAATATCCGCAATCAATTCCCAATGTGCGGGGACCTTGCTCATTTCTTCTCGGGTACGTAGATGAATAGAAAGATTAGCGATGTTTTGTTTTAAAATATGAGTGAGCCACTCACGCCACTCTGCTACATCTGTAAAACCAAGTCTTGTTTTTACGCTAACAGGTAAACCACCAGCTTTAGCGGCTTGGATAATCTCTGATGCTAATGCAGGATGAAGTATTAAGCCGGCTCCTTTACCTCGCTCAGCCACATTATCGACGGGGCAACCCATATTAATATCGATACCTTTAAAGCCCAGCTCTTTCATGCCGATACTCATTTGACGGAAATGTTCAGGGGTGTCTCCCCAAATATGGGCAACCATCGGCTGTTCATCTTCTGTGAAAGCTAAGCGGTTACGAACGCTATCCATACCGTCTGGATGACAATAGCTTGTCGTATTGGTGAATTCCGTGAAAAATACGTCGGGACGACCTGCCTCACTAATGACATGACGAAATACAACATCTGTCACATCCTCCATAGGTGCTAAAATGAAAAATGGCCGTGGTAAATCAAGCCAGAAATTATTTTCGTTCATTGATGAATATCCTCTCTTTCCAAAATACTACCTTGCAAAAAGATAACATATTTCCTTTATTTCTTCACAATTAAATGGCCTAGCCTAATACGAGAAACTTCAGAGATGCTCTTCTTTAAATTAGTGAGGATTAAATGTAGGTCTTCACAGCATTTTTATTGTTAATCTAAAGGGGGATGTAATTAGTATTTATAAGAAATATTGACATTTATTTTTCAGACCACTAAGCTTAATTGGAAATAGAGCAGGGAGGAGGATTGTCAGTGGAATTTGTGACATTACATTGTCCTAATTGTAATGGGAAAATTGAATTTAAAGAGGGGCAATCATTCAAATGTCCGTATTGTGATACTGAAATAATGTTAAAAGAAAATAAAGTCTACTATGTAGATCAAACGATTAATAACTATTATGGGACAACTGCTCCTCATACTACGATACGACCAAAAACGAATTTAAAAGCACTTCTTCTTATACCGATTGTCTTTCTATGTATATTTTTTGCTTATTTACTTTTAACCAATAATCAAAAAGAAGAAGGAAATTATGGAGTAACATCTGTACGAACAATACCTGAAAGTGAGGTTCTACTACACTTTTTAAAGGATGTTTTTGAAAAGGGGGCAGTAATGCCAAGTAAAGAGGAAATCGCAAGTATTCGTTATTTGGCTGCCTATTTTTCGGAGGAACAATGGCATTTTGATTACAGTCTGGACGATCCGTTTACAAATAAGGGAGCAGAAATTGTGACCTATACTATGCAGGATAAGTTATTAAATACGCAAAAAATTGAACAAAAGGATTTCGAAGCATTTACTGGATTGACTGTATTGAAGCTGATGAATGATTATGAAATATTACAAAGTGAAAAAGTAAGCTTTCGACATTTGAAAAACTTGAAAAGCTATACAGGAAGCTTTAATGAATCTTTTAGTAAAATTGCGGAATACTTTAGCGATAAATCAATGGTTTCAGAACTCTCTATCCAAATTCGAAATAATAATGAACTTGCCTTATTGTTAGAGTTTCCTAATCTTCAATCCCTAGAAATATCGTATATGACGGAGGAGGTCACAGATTTCCCGCTTCTAAATAAATTGCCGCTAAAATCTCTGTCATTAAAATTCACCAATGATTTAAATTGGCTGTCTACTTTAACGAATTTAGAATCATTAACAATCGATATTAGTGAGGCGACAGATTTTAGCTCTTTTTATTCACTGAATCAATTACAGAAATTGAAGCTTACATCGGTAAGAAATTTAAAAACACTTGATTTTATACAAAACATGCCTAATCTACAATCACTTGATCTTGAATATATGAACATCGCCAATTTAGAAAAATTAAGAAATAAATCATCTTTAACAAAGCTACGTTTATCTTCTCCGGGTCAATTGGAATTACTTGATATTGTGAACAGTCTAACATCACTAACGGAGTTAACGGTAACTGATTATTATGGCGATACATCACCGATTGTAGCCCCCCATTTAAAGAAGGCTGAAATTACAGGTTCTTTTATACCAAAGCTAGAGGCACCTAGTTTAAAAGATTTGACTGTCTATATAAGTGGAAAGGATTCGACATTAAATGGTACAGAATTACTTAAATACCCAATGCTAGAACAACTGACGGCGAAAGAGTATGGGGTTTTTACAGAGATTAGCTCTTTAAATGGCTTACCCAATTTGCAAACACTACATTTAGACGAGACATTTTTTGATGAAGAAACGAGTGAACTATTCAATCTAAAACATGTAAAAACATTAAATTGTTCAAAATGTAATTTTCAATTTAATAGTGAACATCCATTAACGAACAGCGTGCTGTTGCATTTAACTTTAAATGATGTATCGATGCGAGTAGGTAATGGTAATTGGGTGCATGAGGATGATAAGGTGATGCCTTTCTTTGCTGGTTTTTCAGCTCTACGTTCATTTACTTTACAGGATAGTTCATTACAATCGTTGAATTTTATGGAGAGTTGGCAACAAATTGAGGTTCTTCATTTAGAAAACAACGCTATTTCAAACATAGAGCCTTTAGTGAATCTACCCAATTTGAAAAAGCTTTATATTTTAGGAAACCCGGTACAAAATCAATCCGCTCTAGATAAAGGAATTGTGATTTATTAAAGACATGTGCGTGCAATTTAAAATATTTTATAGTTTATTTCATGAAAGCTCGTAGTGGTACACATGTGAGAAGCAATAGAATAGTTTTTATGGGAGGACCGGAAGATGAAGAAGTCAGAAATGATGGATCAGTATTTAGATACTTATAAAGGAAAGGCTAGTAGTACCGATATTTGGCATGTTGTAGATTTAATTTATAAGATTAATTTAGATGAAACTCCTATTGTAAATAAAGAGATGGTAGGAACCTCTGCATTCTCAGGAAGAGAGGTAATAGACTCCTTTCTACAACAATATGCGGGAGATATAACAGGGGCAAGGGTTCGGAGTATTCTAAATGAAATGTTTGGTGTTAATTTAGATGCCATATCCTCATTAGAAGGAGCAAGAATATCTTTATATTCAAAGGGTCAATGGATTGTTCAGCATGAAAAAGATTTATTTGTCGTACATACGGGAGCTGGAGATATAGATGTGAAAGTCTATTCTACAAATTATTTTTTTGAACAAACTGGACTTAAGGAGTTACCAACTAACTTAACACATGAACTAGCAAGTATCGGATATTATTTCGATGATACAATGGATAGCTACTATTTCTCCAATCCCACGGGTGAAGCAGTTTCAGATGCTTTTAAAGGAAAAACAATGGGAGCAATACTCGGAGTCATTCAACAGTCATTCTCGCATTTATAAATCAAAAAGGTCATATAGAGGATGTATTCATCCAACTATATGACTTTTCTTCATTAGTGATAACGTTTATTTTCCAAAAGAGGATAAAAATTTAACTCGATCGCCCATGGGAGGTGTATTATTGTCAGTTAAAACTACTTCCAATACAGCTGGACCATTTAAATTCATTAGGTGATGAAGCATATCATGATGAAGGTCTTGTAGCTCAGTTACTTGGAAGCTTGGTATATCCATCGCTGAAGCCATAGCACTAATATTAATGGGATGCTGCTCAAAGGATGGGTGAGTGCGCTTAAACTGTAAAGCATGTCCATGGTATACCATCCCTAAACGAGCATTATTCATGACAATAAATAATATGGGTAGATTATATTCTTTTGCTGTTAAAATCTCCATCCCATGCATGAAAAAGCAACCATCTCCTGTAATACATGCAACAGGACGTTCAGGTTCGGCTAACTTTGAACCAATGGCAGATCCAATCCCACTTCCCATTGCTCCAAAATGGACATTAATATTAAACGTATCATAATCTACTACTTTCATATGATGAATGACATAGGACATAAATTCACCAATATCAATAGCGTACCTTGTGGAGGAAGGTAAATATTTTTGAATAGTTAACAATACATTTTTCGTGTTATATTCCCCTGTGACTTCTTTATAAATCTCTTTATTTTCTTTAACCTTAAATGGAGTTTTTGCTAGACCGTTAGCTCGTAGTTCTTCAATAAGCAATAGTAAACTCACATTGATATCACCTAGCACAGGTAAGTCAATCTCATATTTTCGGTTGAACACGGATTGATCAAAGTCCATCTGTATCGAAAAACGATTTTTAGTAAGATTTAAGTTGTAGTTATTCGTGGCTGTTTCACCTAAACTTGAACCGACAATTAATAATACTTGCCCATCGCCATCAGCTATTAATTCTGAGGCAGCCTCGTGACCCGCAAAGCCGAAAACACCAACTAGGAGAGGATGATCCTCTGGAATATACCCTTTTGCCTGTGGTGTTGTTATAATTGGCCAATTTAGAATTTCGGCTAACTCTAGTAATTGTTCAACAGAGTTTTTTACGCCTTGCCCTACCAAAATATAGCCACTTCTTCTTGCTAATAGCTCTTCAGCTACATTTTTAATGGTATCTATTTCAGGAACAATGGCTGTTCTTTTTGGTGGAGCTGGTATTTCTACATGTGAAATTGTTTCATGTTGAATATCTATTGGTATAGCAATATGTACAGGACCTGGCACGCCAGATAGGGCAATTTCTGTGGCTTTTACTATTTCTTTGAGTAAATCCTTCGATTCTTTAACCGTTACGCTATATTTAGTAACTGGACGAAAGATTGGTTCAGCATCTAACTCTTGAGAGGCATTTAAACCGATCGTGTTAACAGGAACAGCACCGGTTAAAAATAAAACCGGTAAATGCTCCCGCATAGCATTTGCGGCACCTGTTACTAGATTTGTTCCTCCAGGGCCACTACAACCAATACAAACACTCAAATGATTGGAGTATTTTGCATAAGCTGCAGCCATATAGGATGCTGCTCCTTCATGTTTTGTGACAATAGGTGTTAATTCACTCATATCATTGAGTTCATCAAAAAATGCATTGACTGAGCCTGCTGGAATACCAAAAATATACTGCACACCACTATTTTTTAAATACTCTAAGACTGTGCGAGCTGCTTTCATCATCATTTCCCCTTTGCATAATAATGTAATAGGCTAACAGAAATATTTTTTCATAATTTCTCCAGCTTTCATAGGCTTACTGAAAAAATATCCTTGCATTAAATGACAATTTTGTACCAATAAATAGTCCGCTTGTTCTTTTGTTTCGACTCCTTCAGCAATAACCTCCAGTTTCAAATTTTGAGCTAGGGTAATGATTGTATTTGTAATAGCTGCTGCATCATCCGTTAACATTTCTTGTACAAAGGATTTATCAATTTTTAATGTGGAAATTGGTAAATTTTTTAAATATCCTAAAGATGAATAACCTGTACCGAAATCATCAATAGCTAAATTAACCCCAAGTCCCTTCAATTGTTTCATCGTTTTTAAGGTTACCTCTGTATTTTTTACAATTAGATTTTCTGTGAGCTCTAGCTGTAAATATTCAGGAGACAGATCGGCTTCATGTAAAACATTTTCAATAATAGAAAATAAATTATTCTGTTCGAACTGATGGACAGATAAATTCACAGACATACTGATTAAAGGAAATCCTTGATTATGCCATTCTTTTAATTGCTTGCATGCTTCCTTAAGAACCCATTCACCTATCGGGACGATTAATCCTGTTTCTTCAGCAAGTGGAATAAACTTATCGGGGGTAATCATGCCATGTTCTCGATGATTCCACCTTAATAAAGCTTCTACACCCTTAATTTTATTTGTTTTATAATTTATTTGAGGCTGATAGAAGATCATCAATTCATCACGCTCTAAAGCCTTATATAAATCATTCTCAAGTTTGATACTCTCAAAAGTCCTTGTATCCATTCCTTCACTAAAGAAATGGTAGCTAGTACCTGGCGTTTCTTTTGATTTGTACATAGCTGTGTCTGCATTTTTGATTAACGTGTCTGTAGTATCGCCGTTTTCAGGAAATAAACTTATACCAATACTTGTTTTAATATATATTTCATTGTCAATCAAATTAAATGGTTGAGAGAAAGAAGCATTGATACAATTTATAACTTTTAAAATGTCATTCTCACACTTAATATTAGGTAAATAGATTGTAAACTCATCCCCACCTTGCCTTGATACAGTTGCATCTTCTGGGACGCAGGCACTTAAACGTTTGGCAACACTTTGAAGCAATAAATCCCCATAACTATGACCTAACGAATCATTTACTAACTTGAAACGATCTAAATCCAAGTAGAGCACAGCTAATTTTTCCCCATTTACTTTTGCATACTTCAGTCCCTGCGTTAGTCTGTCTAATAAAAGAACCCTATTGGGCAAATCCGTTAAACTATCGAAATAGGCATGGTATTTAATTTTTTCTTCTAATTGCTTTCTTTGCGTTATATCTTTAAATGTAATCACTTCGCCTACGACCTTATCGCCTTCTTTTATAAAAGAAGTGACGTATTCGACGGGGAAGTAGGTATGATCTTTTCTAAAAAACACTTCGTAGCTGTTAAAATTTGTATTTAAAAAGGGTGAAACAGGAATGTTGACCTCTGCCTCACAACCACTCATAATAATTTCAACTGATTTTCCAATCAAATCTCTATCTGTTTCATACCCCAGCATGAGCGCACCGGCTGGATTGCAAAACGTAATGTTTCGGTCAAGATCTAATCCGAAAATGCCCTCACCTGCCGAGTTGAGAATTAACTCTTTTTCACGGCTAAGTTGCTGTAACTCAGCGACAACACGTTCAAGCTCTTTATTTTTGTCTCTTACTTCCGATGTTCTCTCCTCGATTATAATCTCTTGTTTTTCCATATATAACTGATTAGATAATGCAGACGCAGTAGTATCAACAATGGACTGAGCTAATTGTAATTGAGTCTCTGAATAGAAAAATGGTTTATTTTCAAGATTAACAATGGAAATTTGTCCTAAAATTTCACCCATTGAAATCAAAGGAAACATCACTAAACCATTTATGCCGAAATTACGACAAACTTCATGATTTGGCCTGTCATCTTCAAATACATTTGGAATAAGAATGGCTTTTTTCGTTTCAAAAACCTCCTGCATGACAGAATCATTGCTCTCATCAATTTGTATTTTGTTATGTGTTTTAAGCCAATTCTCTTCGGTCCAATCGCTATCCTTACTCAACTTAGCCGGTTTAATACTTTTTTCTGCTAAAGGATCTAATAAGTGAACACCTATATTTTTATTATCTAAAACCTTTTCTAAGTAGAAAAAGCATTTATCAAGGCTCTCCTGTAGTGAAGAGCACATGGATAAATCACGTGTAACATCGAGCAGTAACTGCTTTTCATTTATAAGATGCTCTTTATAAGTTAAGTTGTTTGCGTTTTGAATGGCAACCGCAGCCATATTTACATAGGCTTCAACCGTTTGAATTTCTTCCTCAGTTAAATTCATTGGAATTCCATAATCAAATAAAAAAACAAGGCCAAATAACTCTTGTTCAAAGGAAATAGGAAGTGCTAATAAAGATTTAATATGAAATCCTTCAACGGCTCTAGGGTCAGGGCGATTATCTCTTGAAGTATCAGGAATATAGATTGTTTTCTTTGTTTCAATCACTTCCTTTGCCAGCAAATCTATTTCGGTTTCAATGACATGCATATTTAATGTCCAGCCGTTAATCACCTCTGGTTTTCCTACATATCCTCTGAATGTTCCATCTTCTTGTGGCAAATAAATTCCCACTGAATCACAGTTGACGATTTCTTCAGATATTGCGATTGTTACCTGCTCCAATACTTCACGTAAATCCAACTTCATGTTTATCATTTTCGTTATATTGGCCAGTCGAGAATATCTCGTTTGTTCTATAGACATGTAAATGAACCCCCAATTTTTTGTCATTGTCCTGTAGAAAAAATGTTAAATTTTTGCTTTATTCGTATCGAATGTCTTATTATTGTATTTTACAGTAGTAATAAACAGGTAGGTAAAAAATGTATAAATTAGTTAAAATTCCTTAAGAGTATGTTGCGATTTTAGCCATTACTCTTTTTATGTAGGACTAGAATCCTTTGATTAAAATTAAACACATTCTACAGTGACGATAATGATCTATTAGGTTTTTACTAGGAATGAAAAGTAAATGTTCCATCCAAAAAAATGCAAACAGCTTGTACATGTAAATTGTGAATTGTCAGGGGAAAATAAAGGGCCAGTTTCTAAAACGGTCGTCATAACTTAATGAAGAATAGTAACATATTATTATTACTATTTGCTTTCATCTATCAGAATGAATCCTCCTCAGAGTATTTTTCCAAACATGGGAATTAATACAACATTAGAGTGCTTCCTAATTTTATTCTACAGACCATTAAAAATTCCTCTATACAAATGAGCATTCATCTCTTTGTTGATTTAATATTCTGATTATTAGAATGCTATATTATTCAAAACGTATTTTAATTAACGGGTGTGAGTTTGTAACAAGAGATCGTCCTGACATGATGTGTGATTGATTGTGGTTAACCATGGGATAGTTTTATAATGAATAGATGGTAAATAAGAGGAGTTGAAAAGATGTATACACGTAATAAAGGTATTTATGTAGTGTTATCATTACTAGCAATTATGTTTGTATTGACGGGCTGTGGTACAGCAAAGGACAGTAAGAAAACAGAAACGGTGGATTACGCATCAAAGGTGAAAGAAAATCCGATTGTCACTATTACGATGAGCAATGATGAAAAAATTGTTATTGAATTAGAGCCTACAGTAGCACCAAATACTGTAGCTAACTTTATTTCATTAGTGGAAGAAGGATTTTATGATGGTCTTATATTCCATCGCGTTATTCCTGATTTTATGATTCAAGGTGGAGACCCTTCAGGTAATGGTACAGGTGGACCTGACTATTCAATTGATGGCGAGTTTTCCTCAAACGGTTGGGACAATAGCCTGAAACACGAACGTGGTGTTATTTCAATGGCTCGCTCGCAAGATCCAAACTCTGCAGGATCACAATTTTTTATTATGGTAAAAGAGACAACAGATCTAGATGGTAAATATGCTGCTTTTGGGAAAGTAATTGAAGGAATGGAAACTGTGGATGCCATTGTTGCTGCTGAGCGAGATGCTACAGATAAACCATTAGAAGATCAGCAAATGAAAAAAGTAGAAGTAGATACGAAGGGCTTTAATTACCCAGCACCTAAAGTAAATAAGTAATTCCTTTCATAAAAGTTAACAAGGCTAAATCAATTAGGATTAAAGAGTATGTCGATTAACTCGCACATACTCTTTTTTATTTTTCAACTACCTTTGGCATTGAAATAATCCATAAAAAATCGCTTTCTATAAGTATTTGAATATCCTGACCAAGGTTAATGAGTTGCTCGGCTTTACGTTGTTTAGTACTGATGCCACGACGTTTGTCTCCAAGGATAATAAAATCGGTTTGCTGTGTAACGGTGCCTTGTAAAAATCCACCACAAGCCTTTACGTGTTTAGCTGCTTCTGAACGAGTCATCTTGGAAAGAGCACCTGTAAACACAATTTGCTTATGATAAAAGGGGTGGGAAGGGCTTTCGATTGGATCTGAAAAGATGATATCTAGGCTGTCCTTATTAGTCATATTGCCCTCCTGACTTCTTAAATTTTTGGGTGGTAGCTGTGATAAATACATCCACAAAAGAGCTCATGGGAATTTTTGTTATACCTTCTATTAGTTTAGTAATCGTTGCTACAAATGATATCCATCATCTTCATTATCGAGTTTTTTGAAATTGACCCTGTTTTAGGATCTCCTTATATTCACCCGGAAATGGATATCATTCATGGCATATTTACTTTTTCCAGCATGTTGGTTAGTACTTTTATTAGTACTGACCCATTGGAAGGAAACAGCTAGGTCCTATCGACCACCATTAATTGCGTTAATGTGTGGGCAGTTGATTCCCATTATAACAGCATTTGTTTATTTTCTGGACTTCCCCCTTTTGGTCTATTTATTCCTCATGCTTATTTAGAGGAATGCCGGTTGCTAAGGATGCTATATTTCATAGTATCAATGATGGCGTTATCGTATTAGATGAAAGCTATAGATTAATACAATTTGATCCAGCCTGTAATAAGATAATCCCACCATTAACAAGATTTATGTTCGGTATGCGCTTTGCGAAGGTAAAAACTTGAGGTAACAGGGCAGCGATTCCCGTTACATGGGAGAGCGTGGTGAAGAGGTAGGAGTTTGTGCTGGTTCTTACTAAAAAATGTTAGAAAAACAGGTTCGCTGTGTGTTTTTTCAACAATGTAATCAAGCGTATGGTGAGGCGAAAGGGACGTCATCCCCATTTACAGTGGTGCTAGTGGATATGAATCATCAAAGTATGGAGCTACAACCGCTTAAGACTACGATTAGCTTTGGGGTTGCTGAAGGTACAAATGGGGAAGAGACATTATATCAACTCTTAAACAAAGCAAATAAAGCACAGTACTCAGCAAAACAAGCAGAACGTAATCGAGTACATGTGTATAGAGATAATGAAAAAGCTAAAATATACAATCATGATACGATGATGTATATTTTAGCTTTTTATTTACCAATCTGTGTGGAACACACCTGCTAAATCAGTTCGCTCATATGTATGAGCACCAAAATAATCGCGCTGTGCCTGTAACAGGTTAGCATTAGATGAACGAGTCCGATAACTATCATAATATGTGAGCGAGGCACTTAAGCATGGGAATGCATTCCCTGCCTGTATACCCTCACATACAATTTTTCTCAATCCACTTTGATAGTCCTTTGTTTTTTCTGCAAAGTAAGGAGCTATTAATAGGTTGGCGAGTGTAGGTTGTTTGTGATAAGCATCGCTTATCACATTTAAAAACTCTGCACGTATAATGCACCCACTACGGAAAATGAGCGCAATATCCTTTAATGGTAAGTTCCAATTATAGAGCTCGGAGGTCATTTTATATTGTGTAAACCCTTGTGCATAGGCACAGATTTTCCCCATATAGAGGGCTTGTCTGACATATTCTACCCACACATCTTTATCTAGATTTGGCTGTGTACTGCTTGGACCTGCTAATACTGCTTCTGCATGAACTCGTTCTTCTTTTAATGATGAAATATAGCGAGCGAATAAAGCCTCTGTAATTATCGATGTTGGAATACCATTATCGATGGATTGCATACTCGTCCATTTGCCAGTTCCTTTTTGACCAGCTTTATCAAGAATCATATCGATTAGAGGTAAGCCTGTGACATCATCTTTTTTTCGTAAAATTTCAGCTGTAATTTCAATTAAATAGCTTTTTAATTCCCCTTGATTCCATGTTTCAAAGATTTCAGCAATTTCCTCAACAGATAATCCTACATTTTTTCTTAAAAAAGTATAGGCCTCTGCAATAAGCTGCATATCAGCGTACTCGATTCCATTGTGGACCATTTTGACAAAATGACCTGCACCTTTAGGCCCCATATACGTACAGCATGAATTGCCTTTAAATTGCGCTGCAATCTTCGTAAGAATAGGAGCCACCTTTTCGTAGACCTCTCGATTGCCACCAGGCATGATAGAAGGACCTGTCAATGCTCCAACCTCACCACCTGAAATGCCAATGCCTAAATAGCCAATACCTCGAGCCATCAGTTCATCATGTCTACGCTCTGTATCTTGATAGTGAGAGTTACCACCGTCCATAATGATATCGCCTGTTTCAAGGAAAGGCACTAAGGAAGCAATGACTGAATCAATGGCTTTACCAGCAGTCACCATTAAAAAGATCTTTCTTGGTTTTTCTAAAGAAAGCACAAAATCTTCTATTTCATAGTAAGGAGTAAGCGCTTGTCCTTCGACCTTTTGTAAAAGTTTGTCTGTTAGATCACGTGTATAGTTATAAACTGCTACTTGCTCGCCCTTATTAGCCATGTTTAAGGCGATATTACTGCCCATAACACCTAAACCAATAACGCCTATTGTATTTAACATTTATGCTCGCTCCTTCTTTTCCATTTTTTAAACAAATAAACTTAGTAATAAAATAAATCCTAGACCAGCTACAGATACAATTGTTTCTAGCAACGTCCATGTGGCAAACGTTTCTTTCATACTTAACCCGAAGTATTCCTTAAACATCCAAAATCCAGCATCATTAACATGGGAAGCAATTAAGCTTCCCGCACCTGTCGCAAGAACCACCAATGCAAGGTTCACATCATGTTGGCCTAACATAGGGATTACTAGCCCAGCTGTTGTTAAAGCGGCAACCGTAGCTGACCCCAATGAAATGCGTAAAATAGCAGCAATAATCCATGCTAATAGTATGGGTGATAAGGTAGTTCCATGGAATAGTTCAGCTACATAATCACCAACGCCACCATCGATTAATACTTGTTTGAAGGCACCACCACCGCCAATAATCAGCAGCATCATGCCAATATGCGAGATTGCTGTTGTACATGATTCCATTACTTGCTTAATTGGAATTTTTCTTGCTATACCCATCGTATAAACAGCTACTAATAAGGAAATTAACATGGCAGTACCAGCCTCTCCAATGAAGCGGATTCCTGCTAATAAGCTGTTATCTTCGAAGCCTATTGTTTTTTGTAGCAGCGTAATTATAGTAGCGATGGACATTAAAATAACGGGTAACAATGCAGTGAAGACACTTATACCAAAGCTAGGAGTATCCTCCAGCTCAAAAGTCTTTTGCTCTCCTAAAGAGGCAATATTCCCAGTTTTATTGAATGATTCAGGCACTAATTTTTTAGCTACCTTTGTAAATAATGGCCCAGCTAAAATAACAGTTGGAACGGCGATAATAAAACCATAAAGTAATACTTCCCCGATGTTTGCCCCATATTCACCTGCAATCACCGTAGGACCTGGATGTGGGGGCAAAAATCCATGTGTGACCGATAAAGCAGCTGTCATCGGAATACCTAGATACAAGATAGAAACCTTCAATTGTCTCGAAATCGCGAAAACAATAGGTATTAATAGGACTAGCCCTACCTCAAAGAAAAGAGCAACTCCGATAATAAAGGATGCCGCAACAACCGCCCACTGAATATTTTTTTCTCCAAATTTGTTCACAAGGGTCATAGCAATGCGCTGTGCGCCCCCTGAATCAGCTATTAACTTACCTAGCATTGCGCCAAGTCCAAATATTAATGCCAAGTGACCTAGTGTACCGCCTAATCCGGTTTCAATCGTTTTCACAATACTATCTACAGGTATTCCAAGAACTAAGGCGACACCAAATGAAACAATGATTAAAGAGATAAACGTATTTAATTTAAAGACCATTATTAAAATTAACAGTGCAATAATACCAATTCCTACAATAACTAAAGGCATATATTTTCCTCCTTTTTAGTCAGGCTTTATTAAGCTCCTTTGGTATTGAGAAATAGACGCATAATCGTCTGCTAATACCCTTGATAAACGTATGAAAATAGGAAGTAGCTGTCTATATTCTTTTGCTGCCTCTTCTAAAGGTGTATGTTTATAAGTGTCACCAATCATATCAGCTACCACTTCAAAGGAATCAATTTTGCCAATTGCATATAAGCCTAAAATACATGCACCAAGGCAGGAACTTTCATAGCTTTCAGGTACTACTACCTCTGATTCAAAAATATCAGCCATCATTTGTCGCCAAATCTCTGATCGTGAAAAACCACCTGTTGCTTGAATGCGTGTAACGGGGCTTTCCATACATTCAAGTAATGCTAAGTACACGGTATATAAATTGTAGATAACCCCTTCAAGAGCAGCACGTATCATATGCTCCTTTTTATGTGACATGGTTAAACCAAAAAATGAACCACGTACATCTGGATTCCATAGAGGAGCGCGCTCACCTGATAAGTAGGGATGGAACAGTAGTCCATCAGCACCGGGTCTTACACGTTCAGCAATTTTCGTTAACACGTCGTACGGATCAATGCCTAATCTTTTAGCCGTTTCAATCTCAGAAGAGGCAAACTCATCACGAATCCAACGAAGAACCATGCCACCGTTGTTTACGGGGCCCCCAATAACCCAATGGTTTTCTGTTAAGGCATAACAAAAAATTCTTCCTTTGACATCCGTTTTGGGTTTACTAATAATCGTACGAATGGCACCACTTGTCCCAATTGTAACGGCAATTTCGCCTTCTCTAATGGCGTTAACTCCTAAATTTGAAAGTACACCATCACTTGCACCAATTACAAAAGGTGTTTGTGGCTCAATGCCAATGTGCTCAGCTAAAATTGGATTACAGTTAGTGAAATATTTAGTTGTTGGTACGAGCGTTGATAATTGTGCACTTGTAATTCCAGCTACTGATAAAGCTTCTTCATCCCAATCTAAAGTGTGAAGATTCATCATTCCCATAGAGGAGGCTAATGAATAATCTACGACATATTCGTTGAAGAACTTTTTAAAAATATATTCTTTAATGCCAATATATTTTTTTGTTTTACTAGCTAGTTCAGGGTGTTCCTTTACAAGCCATGTAATTTTACTTAGTGGGGACATTGGATGGATAGGGGTCCCCGTTCTTTTATAAATTTCATGTCCATTCCATTCATTCTTAATTTTATGTGCCCACGCCTCACTACGATTATCCGCCCAAGTAATGACAGGAGTTAACGGTTGGTCATTTTCGTCTATAGCGATTACACTATGCATGGCACTACTAAAGGATACAAATAATAATGGTTTGCCCGAATGGACCTTCATAATATTTGACATTGCTTGTAGTACAGCCTGATAAATCTCTTCTGGATTTTGCTCCGCTGTAGAAATATCAGGTGTATATAGTGGATACCCGATATTTTCTTGTTGAATTACTTCACCGTGCTCGCTGAATAATACAGCTTTTGTGCTAGTAGTCCCTATATCCACACCTAACATATAGTTAGTCATCGTGTGACTCAACCCCTTTTGATAGCATTTGCTGTGACCTCCATAGGTCTTCCACAGTCCCTTGAACATCGTCAAAATTGTCATGTAAAGACTTAATCATGAGCTTTCGATCTTTAGCTCGGATAGCATCTATATATAGCTCATGATTTTTCACAATACGAGTGAAATCATCGTATTTTTCAATAAAGCGCATGCGCATGGATAATAGTATTAACCCTTCCATTACTGGTTTCAAATTATTCCAGATCATCGCGATATAGGAATGTCCAATGGAGCGAATAATAGCTTCATGGAACATAACATCTTGATAAGAAAATTCATCTGCATCATTATATTTGATGGCAACCTTCATCATTTCTAATGTTTTGCTAAGTTCCAGTGTTAGGTTAGTTGTATCCATCTTGATAAGACGTTCAAACACAAATGTCTCAATCAGCAAACGAACATCATATATTTCTTCTATTTCCTTCTCCGACAAACCAATGACAACAGCGCCCATTTTCTCAAGTCTGATGATGTTTTCAGATGCCAATGTCCTTAAGGCTTCACGAATGGGTGAACGACTTACTTCAAAATCGGCTGCTAATTTGTTTTCTGAAAGAATGGTACCGCTTTCAATTAATCCTGAAATAATACGCATTCTAAGCTCATAAGCTACACGATCGCCAGTTGATGCCTTAGAAAGCCATTTTTGAGGATATAAATAATCCTTAGATTCGCTCATACTATCACCTTTTTTATCATAAGTATACTTGTATACAAGTATTATAATCAGAAAGAAAATAAGATTGCAAGCAACATAAAAGGAATAACAATGAGACATCGAGGAAAGAGCTTCTACAATAATACTTTGTATTTATGGCACATGCTTTCTTTTAACATGGACAAACTTTACAGTGAGAAGTTCTTAAAACACATATATGTTTTAAAGCTTTTCAAATAATTAGTGGAGGATGGTTATGTCAAATATGAATACAAATCGTAAAAATGCAAAAGTAAAAGAAACGAGAAGTGCAAGCATAACAAACCAACCTCGACAAATGCTCCAGGAAGAGTTTGGTTCGGAATTTGAACTTGATACATCTTCAGCTCAGGTTAATAATTTTGCTGAAACTAAAGGGAAAACAGGTATCAAACAACCAGTCAGTGAGCGTACTGCATGGCACTAGTTTATATTTGACAACTATTCAACACAATGAGAAGAACTAGGGTAGGTTCCTTAGTTCTTCACTTATAGCCTGGGAAATATTGTGTTTTTTAATATACTTTCCATACATATTTTCTAAACATTTCATAATACTACAGTTGAGCAATGAAAACTTTTTTAGGAAGGGAAGAGAATAGATTGGCAAAACACTCAGACACAAGTTGGAAACAGGATCATCCAAGTACATTATTTAGTAACTCGGTGCAAAAGGCAGATCGTATGTTAAAGCATGCAAAATCACATCCTGAGGAAATGGCTATCGAGCATGCATTTGACCAAATCAAACATGCAGAAAATGCGCGTCTTAATGCAGAGCAATATGGTGAACATTTGGATACAGTGCAGCAAAATAAAGATTATCTAGAGCAGATCAAGCAGCAGCTACATGAAATGAAAGAAAATATGTCGGGTCAGTAACAACCAAAAACGGCTTAAGTCCAAGTGAATGGACTTAGGCCGTCAAACTTTTTCTTAACACCAAACGACAATCTCGTATGGAGTAGTTTGGGCAGGTATACTTCTAGTAGTAGGACCATAAATAACAATTAGGTTTCGATTAGCAGGACTTTTTGTAAACGGTTGCCCATTTTTAAGTGATATAACGCTTGAAGGAGTAAGGTTTAATTGTAATTGCCCATCGCTGCTCACCAATTGTTGATTAAAAAAATCTACCTTTACATGTTGAAGGTTACTTTCTTTTACTACAATTAATGCACGATATTGCGGTGGATAAATCATAGGTACAGGTGCATCCCCATCATAATATCCAGTGATCCATTCACCTGCTGTAACAACTTCTTGATTCACAAAATAAGTAGAAGGAGAAATGACAAAGTTGACGACTCCGCCTACACCATCTTCGACACTCATCATTTTATAACAACCATCTCTGTCCCCATTTTGCCCCACTGGAAAATCACTAATTTGTGTGATGATACCACGAAACGATTTAAAATTTACCATAGCCATTCCCTTCTAAAATCATTCTTGTTCCTTTATTTAATTTATGTAGCATTGTAGGTTGAGGTGACAGACTCATAAATAGGTATTACTATTTTGCATGATCCTCATCTATACTTAACATGTTTACTATAAAGTTAGAGGAGTGGAATCTATTGAAGTGGATTTCTAAAAATAAGAAGGCCTTTTTATTAGTAGTAGTGGTTGTCATTATCATTGCGGGTATATTCGATATCAAATATGAGGGATTATTCTATCAACTATTGCCACCATCTATGCAAAGTTTTTTATCTGATTTATTTTAATAGCTAAAGACCATATCAAAATCCTTCCAGAAGTTCACTCTCGAAGGATTTTTCGTTTTCCTTCTTTATTCTACCCACTATTTGAAGGAGGTCTAAGCAATTATTAAAAATCCTAGGTTATCTGTTTTTGTTAATGGAATACGACAAACAAATGCATAATAAAGATGGGAAGTGGATGTTCTTGAAAAATTGGAGAAAAGCACTAGAACTTTTTTTAAACGATTGGCAGAGCAGAGATGAAGTTGTAGGTGCGTTAGTTTGTGGGAGTTATGTTACAGGAAATCCTTCCGAACGGTCTGATATAGATGTGCATATTATTTTATCGAATGATGTGACATGGCGAGAAAGGGGTAATCAAATAATTGATGGCTTTCTGATCGAATACTTTGCTAATCCACCAGGTCAAATTCGGCGCTATTTCCAAGATGATTTTAAAAAACATAGGACAATGTCGATGGTACAATTTCAAACAGGGCAAATTTTATTTGATTATACTGGAATAATAAATGAATTGAAATTAGAGGCAGATGCATGGCTAGAGAAAAATTATGAAGCAATTGATAAAACAGTTCAAGAAATACAAAAATATGGATTATGGGATGCTTTGGATAATGTAAAAGATTGTTACGAGCAAGAGAAAGGAGACTTTATCTTTGTTTATCATAATGCATTAGCTTTTTTGTTTATGGAGTATAGTCAGTTTTTACAAATCGATACAATTCCTATTCATCAAATTCATTCCTATCTTGTAGATACTATCTATCTGCAAAAGTATATGAAGTCAGCCTTTCCTGATGAGCGCTTTAAACAAATGTTTCTGCATGCCCTGAAAGAGAACAATGCTGAACAGATGTTGAAATCATTGGAGGCATTGGTTAGTTATGTGTTACAACAAATGGGTGGTTTTTGTATAGATGGCTGGCATGTAAAAAGCCCAATAGAAGGTTAATCTGCCTCATTCTGATATGAGACGCGTGTCAGTTTTTATGTTACTATATAAATATAATAATAAAATAGAATATATTTTTTATGAAAATGTCAACCATTTTTAGGCCCGTTATTCCATAAAACTTAAAATATCCTAGTTTTGTGTCTAATAAAAAGTGAGTTTTTTGCTTGAATTATGATGATAAAGGCTCGAAAAAAGCTGATAACTCTCATATAAATAGTTGATATTTTATTCTTGAACTAATTGTGATAAACTGCAATAAGGTAATAATTGATACAGAAATGGTGTGCTCCGAGGGTTGCTCCATGGCTTACAGTACTTCTAAAGCAGGAGTGCTTACATCCTTTCTGCAAATCTTAACATATAAGGAAGGTAAAAATGAGTAACAGACAAATAAAATCAGATGTTATCTTAATTGGTGCCGGAATCATGAGTGCAACTTTGGGAACAATCCTCAAAGAATTAGCACCAGATTGGAAAATTACAGTGTTTGAGAAGCTTGAGAAAGCAGGCGAAGAAAGTTCTCACGAATTGAACAATGCGGGAACTGGACATGCTGCACTATGTGAGCTGAACTACACTTCAGAGAAAAAAGACGGATCAATCGATATCAAAAAAGCGATTAATGTTAATGAACAGTTCCAGGTTTCAAGACAATTTTGGTCGTATCTTGTAAACAATAAGCTGATCAATAATCCACAAGACTTCATTATGCCTTTACCACATATGAGCTTAGTGCAAGGGAAAGAAAATGTTGAGTTTCTAAAAAAACGTCATGAGACAATGATTCAAAATCCTTTATTTGAAGGAATGGAATTTTCAAATGACCCTGAAACACTAAAAAAATGGATTCCACTTATTATGGAAAATCGTCCAGCTGGTGAAGACATTGCTGCAACAAAAATTGACACTGGTACAGATGTTAACTTTGGTGCTTTAACACGCATGTTAATTGACCACTTAAAAGCAAAAGACGTGGATGTTAACTACAATCATAGTGTTGAAAGTTTAAAACAAGCTAGTGATGGTTCATGGGAAGTACGAGTGCATGATTTAGACGGCTGTAAAATGGAATATCATTCAGCAAAATTTGTCTTCCTTGGAGCTGGTGGAGGTAGCCTAGAATTACTACAAAAATCAGGTATTCCTGAAGGGAAACATATTGGTGGATTCCCGATTAGTGGATTATTCTTAGCATGTAATAACCCAGAAGTGGCTGAACAGCACCATGCAAAAGTGTACGGAAAAGCAAAAGTGGGTGCCCCACCAATGTCAGTTCCGCATCTTGATACACGTTATATTGATAATAAGAAGTCGTTACTATTTGGACCTTTTGCAGGTTTCTCACCGAAATTCTTAAAAACAGGTTCAAATATGGATTTATTTGCCTCTGTAAAACCGCATAATATCACAACTTTATTAGCGGCAGGCGTTAAAGAAATGGGATTAACAAAATATCTAATCCAACAGCTTATGCTTTCAAAAGAGCAACGTATGGAAGAATTACGTGAATTCATTCCAAATGCGAAGAGTGATGATTGGGATATTATCGTAGCTGGTCAACGTGTACAAGTTATTAAAGATACAGAAGCAGGCGGTAAAGGAACGCTTCAATTTGGTACAGAGGTTGTAAGTGCAGCCGATGGATCAATTGCTGCTTTACTAGGAGCTTCACCAGGTGCTTCTACAGCTGTACATGTAATGCTAGAAGTTATTAATAAATGTTTCCCTCAACATATGAAAGAGTGGGAAGCAAAGATTAAAGAAATGATTCCTTCTTACGGATTATCATTAGCAGAAAACCCAGAGCTTCTAAAAGAAATTAATGCAACAACAGATGAAGCACTTCGTTTGAAGTAAAGATCAATTATATAGATGTTTAAAGAGCTCTTAATCCTTAGCGATTAGGAGCTTTTTTGTGGTCATCTTTTCCTGGGAAATTTTTGATAAATAGTTTCCCTTTTTAATATAAATCTTTTTCCACGCTCATTGAATGGCATTAAACTGTAAGCATTATGCCCCGTTGTTTAATAGGGTGTTATTTTCTATACTTTTTTATAAACGTAGGAAGGGAGCTAAGTGGGATGATTAAATTAAAAGATATCGGAACATTTCCGGCAATGCCGGAAATTGCGATGCATATCTATTCTAGTAATATAGCTGCATTACAGGCTGCAAAAGTCAATGGCTGGGATATTGAAGAAGAGATTATTTTAAGTAAACACATATCGTTAAGTCCTTTAGATCTAGCACTGATTGCTGAAAAGTTGGATGTTGTAAAGCTATTAATCGACTATCATGTTAATTTGAATGTTGATCAAAATCCTTCTTTCTTAAGAGCTGTTCGATATTGTAAAGAAAATATAATTCGCTATATTGTTGCACATGGGGCAAAATTGAATGGACATAATCGTGTGGGTTCTGGTGCCTACTCGCAAGCCTATTATGGCAATAAGAAAAATATCCCACTTATTCATGAACTCGGGCTTGATATAAAGCAGCATGGTGGGGCAGTATTACGTCAGGCAGTATCAAATTATGACAAAAATATGGTTACCTATTTACTTGATCAGGGAGTCGATATTAATGATCAAAAGCCCGATATGGTTTATCCGTATGAGCCGACACCATTAACGGTTGCAACACGTATGGGTCATCTAGCAATGGTGAAGTATTTGGTCGAGCGGGGGGCAGATATATCATTGAAGGAGAAAGATGGAGAAAGAGCGTACACCATTGCAGTAAGTGTAAAAAATTTAGAATTAGCTCAATATTTGAAAGAGCTAGAGCCTGCTGAGTTTCATCAGGTAGAAAATAAAAAAGATGCATTAAAAAAAGATAAATTACCGAAGGAGCTACTTCATTTTCTGACAGGCAATCAATTACATCTTAAGCTTGCAGTCAATAATTATGATATTCAGTACATCGATTTTTTCAAACTAACGGATACAATTGAGATGAAGATTGGCCGTCAAAAAATGCTACGTCTTTCAGCCACTATCGATCAGTACTCTGATTTGCAATTGGTATGGAACCCAAAGGGAAAGGTAGGGTGTTACGATTTGGAGCATGAGGTATATGCAGATTTAAGTAGCTTTACAGAATTCCTTGCTAGACCAGAAATGTACCTGATTCAATTTCTTGAAGGAGAACTCTCATAATATAGCAAAATTTACTTCATGCGTTCGCTCTTCCAGATAGGTAGTAAAGACATGCAAAATAAGCTAGTAGAAGAGCGTTGAAGTTCTGTTCCTTTAACGCTCTTTCGTATTAACTTTTAATCTTTGAGAAGCAAAAAGTTATAGGAAGTTTTACATATTTTGCACAAAAGAACAGCAGTATAGCTACTAGCAAGGATAGAGGAATGCTGATTATAACAGGTAATTCTACGCCATACCAGATGCTCATCTTAATTTGATGAAATCCAAATGTTCTTAAAAAGCCAGCTAGTATGGAAAGAATGCCACTTAACAATAGGCCAGCGTATAATACCGATAATACAACCAGTGCTAATGAACAAAAAAAAGCTTGTAGCCATTTTAGAAATATCACTCTTTTTCCCTCCGTATAATGTGTTGCACCTTTGCGTTAGAAGCAACAGAGTAGTCATCTGAATAGTATAGAGTTTCAATATGGCAATGTTCCCCTACAATAACAACTTCACCTTCCACAATTTTTGCCTTTGTATAAGCTAGTTTCAAGTGTTTGCCGCTAATAGTATGGCAACTTAATTTTTTCTTCAAAAATGAAAGTAGTGTTACCCTATCCTTTTCTACCGAAATATTTTTAGCCGTTAACAGGTTAATTTCACTCTCCCCTGACAATTTTAAGTGAAAATGCTCAGCCGTTATTTCTGCAGCCTTTACAATTCCAATAGCATCGAGCTTCCCGCACTGTAATTTCCCTTCAGCCGACAGCTTTCCAGAGCTACTAATCTTTTGAATATGACCACTACATAATTTTATGTTTCCGGCATTCATGAGCGCTTCCATTTCGCAATAATCCTTTAAAGTACAAGATCCTGTACTAGTAAATGATTGGACGATAACAGGAAAATAAAAGGAGCTATGGCCATGAGTAGACACTTTTTTTAGACGTACCTCTTGTTGAATTGCTACAGCACCTCGAATATTTAATTGCTCGTAATCAGCATCCAAATTTTTAATACGACCGTTTGTTAGTGTAAGGGTGCGGAGATTTTGAAACATAAAAGTCACCTCATTATAATTTAATTAATATATATTTTAATAAATAAAATATATATTAATTAAATTATATGCAACTTCCATTTGTCAAGAACCAACCAATAAAAAAAGGATTTCAAGTTTATTGAAATCCTAAAAGATTTTATTCATTAGCTTGTTTACTTCGCTTAAGATCGTGGCCATGTCCATGAGTTTATCTTGGGAAAATTTTAAAAAGATTTCTTGGACCTTTTCATCACCAGTACTTGTTAAAACCATTTTGACCACGCGACGATCATTATTTTCTCTAATTCGTTGAATGAGCGCTAGTTTTTCCAGTTTATCGCACATAGAGGTTACAGCTCCAGGTGTCACACTAAAGAAATCTGCAATTTCTGTCGCTTTCATACCGCTATTGATTTTAAGTTGTAGAAGTAGGATTAGCTGGTTTTGTGATAGCGCTTCTCCTTCAGATAAAAGGTCTACAAACATTTTCGATTTTTGCTGTATTTCTAGCATTTCTTTCATAATGATTTCAACATTATGTAGACTGTCAGCCATATAATCACGTCCGTTAAAATATTTAATAATTGAATTATATAGCAAGTGAATATATCTTTCCAAGAATACAATATCTCTAAAGAAATAAGCTTTTATTGTTTAAAAGTTGCGTGCATCCATTCAAAGAATCTTTTCTTTTCTTCGAATTGTGGATAGTGTGCAGATTGCTCGTAAGCTATAAATTCTTTTTTCTCTGCCCTGATTTGGTCGAAGTAATTTTTTGCTGCGTGTGAGGATGTTTGATAATCATAGTTGCCCATTAAAAAATAGAAGGGTAAATCAAGCTTTTGGACTTTTGTTGGAAGGGGGTGCTGCATGACCTCTTTTAATAAAGCCTCTTGAGACAAGGATAAGCCATAGTTATAGCGGATAATATCTAACAAATTATACTCTTTACTGAACAGCATTCCTAGCATATTTCCATCAGGATTATCTATTAATCTGGTAGCACCACCATATTTGTTTACGTAATTTCTAGGCGTAAACATTGTACCATTTTTAATGGCATCAGCTATCTGTTGTAAATATAAAACATCTTCTTTGTTGCCTTGCAGTTGAGCCTGATTGATTGTGAAATTTAAACTATCGTTCTCACTTTCGATTGTATTGCTCATTTGTCCTATCCCAATATAAGCTTCATATTTTTCAGGGGCGTTAGCGGCTGCTTGTGTAGCAATATATGTACCATAGGAATGGCCAATTAAGATGACTTTTTCTTTGTCTAGTCGTTTAGCTATATAATCAGTCAGTCCTAATAAATCCTCCACAAGCAAATCAGAAGAAAGATTAGAATAGTCCTCGAAAAAATGATAGGATTTCCCACTAGCACGCTGATCATAATGGACCACCGTAAACTCCGTTTCTAGTAAATCCTGATATTTTTTTGCGTAGGGTATTTCAGAGCAGCCAGGTCCGCCATGAACAAAAATAATAACAGGGTTAGCTTTATCCTGACCTCGGATCATTATTTCATGACCAGTGCCATTAATTTCAACTTGCTCTAAAGCGCTAATGCTGGTTGAGCCTTTTATGGAGGAGGTCCATGTTGGGAAGAGCAGCATCAATAGTAGTAAAAGTACAATGACTATCACCATATATTTAATAAAATTAATAGATGTCTTCATCGGATTTCTCCTTTACATGCGTTTCGCGAATGTCGCTTGATACATTCTTCTTTTATACACATAAAAATACATACTCAGAGGCCACCAAAGCGTAACAAAAATAGGGTAGATTGCCCATATAACTCCTGGTGAAGAAACAATATTGACGATGATAAAAAAGATACTTATTAAAAATGTAGCAGTGACGGAGAAAGCCACAAATGTTTTTCGTTGAGCATGGTATAAGGCTAAGGGCCACCACATAACTAAAAATGCAGGATAAATTGCCCAAGGGTATTGAGGTGATAAAATGATGTTTACTAAAGCATAATAAATAATAGTAGAAGCACAGCCTATTAGTGCGATTTTTAGCGTTTTTCCTTTTTCATCTAAGTACATCAGAATGGGCCACCAGACAATAGGGTAAATGGCGTAAATGAACCATGGATGATCTGGTGTGTAAATATAGTTTTCTATAATAAGAAACACGATAATCATCGTACTACAAATAATTGAATATTGTTTATACATTTTTTTATACATACAGATGATCGTAATCGGCCAAAGTAACAGCAGTAAGCAAGGATAGATAAACCACATTGTTTGGGGCGATGTCGTGAAATTGACGATACCTAAAAAAATCATTGTCATGATGCTCCCAGCTAATGAAAAGTTAATAAAATTCTTCATATTTATTCACCCCATCTCTTACGTGACCATACAAAGTACATGGACAATGGCCACCAAAGGATAGCGAATATTGGATAGATTGCCCAAATTGTTTGTGGTGTGTAATAAAGATTAATAAAAATAAAAAATGCAATAATTAAGCCACTACCCCAAAGAGAGAACTCTAAATTTAATTTAGCCATGTTTTTCTTAGCAGGTACCTTAACGCCTAGTTCCTTTTTTAAATCTTCTATGTCTCCAAACTCTACAATTGCTTTATTGATGGCATCCTCTTGTTCTTTTCCCTGATCCATCAAATAAAAGACTTTCTCTTCAAGATTTTCAATAATTTCTTGTTTAACCATTTCCGTTTCGTTGTTGCGAGGAATACCCTTAAACAGCTCATCAATATGGTTTTTTATTCTCTTCATTCGACGCCCTCCATAAATAAATCAATAATTTCTTTTACTTCCGACCATTCTTTCGCTAACTCATTTAAATAGGCCTTACCCAATGAGGTAATACGGTAATACTTTCTTTTGCCACCATGTGAAACATCTCCATAATAGGCTTCAATAATTTCTTTTTTCTCAAGACGTTGAAAAACAGCATACAAAGTTGCTTCTTTAATCTGAAATCGATTATTTGTACGGAGACTTATTTCCTGAGAAATTTCATAGCCATAGCGGTCTTTTTCTGAAATGAGCCGTAAAATAATCGAATCCAAGTGTCCTCGGATAATATCACTGCGAACCATAAGTCACCTACTTCATTTTATTGCTCTATCTGTCAGAGTAATATTAGCAAACATTACTCTGCCTGTCAAAGTAATTTATTTTCTTTTTTTTAGAGCACGATAAAAGAACTCCATTCACTAGAAAGTGCCCAAAAGGACAATTTCATAGCAAATGGAGTTAACGATCATACCTCTCTACATATATAACCCTGCAAGAAAAATTCCCCTAGCTTCCTCATAAATATCATCAAATTGACTTATCGGGAGAGGGTTTGTGCCACTTCCTAATTCAACGGTAAAGCCTGGCCTACGCCAATCTTGGATAAACCAATCTTTATAGCCAGCATAGCTCCCAGCAGATTGAATCGGTTCATAGCCACTCACTCGACTAAACTCATTAACAAGCACCTCTGATTCAGGTGGTTCAAGATTTTCAAAGCCCCAATAGATAACGCGACCTTGTGTATGAAAGGCTAGTACTCTTGCAAAATCACGCTGCTTGGTCAAATCAGCCATAGCTATGGCTTCAGGCTCAGACAAAGGCCTTTCCCCGCCATAATCTCTAGGACCAGGAGTTTTCGGGTTACGGGCGCTTTCTAATTCCCATTTGGCAGGAAACTGATCATTTAAATCAACGCCATGGATGTTTGCCTTCCAGCCAGAAAAATCAGAGCTACCATTATTCCATGAAATGAGCTGATTTTTTAATGATTCATCATTTGGGGGACCTTGTATGACTAAATTGACCCCATCGGGATTTACCATTGGTACTACGGATAGGGTCGTTTGCTGATAAAGAGGAAATAAAGAAAGTCCACTCATATTATTTTGGTTAGTGAGAGCGAGCAAATAGTCATTTAAAAATGTTAGAATAATAGGAGTAGTAATCCATTCATTTGCATGGAAGGAGCCGTTATAATGAACACGTTTAGTTCCATTGCCAATTAATAGCTCTGGTATTTCTTTACTTAAAACGGAGCTACCAATGGTAGTACTGCGAAGAAATGGATAGGCGTCAACTAGCCTTTGAATATCATTCATCATGATGTTGTACGTATAATTTTGTTTACCGTCAATTAAGCGCCATGTTAAGCGTTGTGGTATATGAATCATCTGGCCAATCTGTAATTGATTTGGATGAAGACCCGGGTTTACAAGTAATATAGCAATAAGTGGTAGATTATACCGCTGTGCAATTTGCCAAAGGGAATCCCCTTGTTTCACCTGATAGTTAATGGTCACAAATCCAGGAATACGAATGCGTTGCCCAACTCTTAAAAATTGAGGATTTATATTGGTATTGGAATCTAAAATGAGTGGAAGAGGTATTTTAAATACTTCACTGAAATGCCAAAGTGAATCTCCTGGCCTTACGAATATATCCACATGCATTCTCTCCTTAGTTAGAAATAGTTCAATATAAAATGTATATGTGAGAAATTAATACTTATTAATGCTAAAGCCGTAAAATTTCTTTAAATGAATATTTAAGATGGTATTCTAGTCACATTTATAACAAAAATAGAGTTTAGGAAAGGTAAAGGTAGGAAAACCAAATGTTAAATAAATTAAAATTGGGTATACGCTCCAAGATTACATTGGGTTATATTATCATCATTCTTTGCTTACTTGCATCAGTGATCATCCTAAATAATCAAATTACTTCTTTGCAAAAGGAAAGAAATTTTATTATTAAGTACGACTCTAATGTGAAAACATTAACCAATGATATTGAAAAATATATATTGGATATGGAATCAAGTCAGCGAGCTTTTATTATTACGGGTGAACCTAGTTATCTGGAGCCCTATGATAATGGAGCGGAAAACTGGAAAATAGATTTTAATGATCTTTATCAGCAAATGAAAGATAAACCAACCCAGCAGGAAAAATTGAAAGAGATAGAGGAAACGATCGATCATTGGGTTGAAACAACGGGTGGGCCAACTATTCAATATAAAAAGGACGGTAATACAAAAGCGTTAACGGAATTTTTCAAAGTTGATAATGGACGCCAAGACATGGAAAAAATGCGCAAATTATTCGATGCATTCCGTGCAACTGAAAATACTTATACACAAGCAAAGGCCGCTCAGTTAGACAAACAAAATAGTCAATTAACAAGTGGTCTATTTGGGATTTTAATTTTGGTTTCTGTAATTGCTATTGTTATAGCAAGTGGCATTTCCCGTTCCATTGTCAAAACTATAACAGAAGTAACACAAACGATTCAGGAAATGGCTGCCACGAAGGGTGATTTCAAGAGAAGAATACATGTGAATACAAATGATGAAATTAATGAGCTTGCTGATGCAACCAATATATTATTGGAATCGGTAGAGAAGAGAGAGTGGTTACAAACCAATATTGCTGATATTGTAACAAAATATCAAGGTATTTCAGCTATTACGAAATTGGCTGAAACCTTCCTGTCAGAAATGGCACAGAAAACACAGGCGTCTCTTGGAGCATTCTATGTTCGGGAAGAGGCAGAGGAACAAGTACTATTTATAAAAAAGGCGGCTTTTGCTGACGGAGATGATCGTGTCGGTATGGAGAGCTTTAAAGTAGGACAAGGTTTAATCGGTCAATGTGCATTAGAAAAAAGAGTTTTATTCTATGATAATATTCCGCAAGACTATCGTTTAATTAGAACAGGGCTAGGTGAAATAAGACCCAAGCATATTTTATTGATTCCTGTTATTTTCGAAAATGAAGTTATAGCGGTTGTCGAGTTAGCTACAATGACTAAATTTAATGCATTGCAACAGGAGTTAGTGAAGCAGGTTACTGAAACCTTTGGCTTAACTGTAAATGGTGTATTGGGGCGTATGGAGATCGTTCGATTATTAAATGAGTCAAGAGCAATGACGGAGGAGTTACAAGTTCAATCAGAGGAACTTCAAACACAATCTGAAGAATTACAAATGCAGACAGAAGAGCTGACGATGATTAACGAGCAGCTTGAAGAGCGAACGAAAGAGGCAGAGTCCAAATCACGTGAGCTAGAAAAGGCTAAGCAAGAATTAGAGGAAAGTGCAGAACAGCTTATACTTAATTCTAATTACAAATCTGAGTTTTTAGCAAATATGTCACATGAGCTTAGAACGCCTTTAAATAGCATTTTAATTTTGTCAGAGATGTTAGCAGAGAATAGCCAAGACCACTTAACAGATGAGGAAACGGAATTTGCGAAGGTTATCCATTCCTCAGGTGAGGATTTACTTGCATTGATTAATGATATTTTAGATTTATCTAAAGTGGAGGCAGGGAAGCTAGATATCATCTTTAATGAAGTGAATATGAGTGAAGTACCTGTTCAAATTGAGCATACTTTTGCACCTGTCGCGATGAAGAAAAATATAGATTTCCATATTTCAAAGGCAGATCATGTTGTCGACGTATTCTATACAGATGAAAAGAGATTTCAGCAAATCATAAAGAACTTATTATCAAATGCCTTTAAGTTTACGGAGCATGGATCTGTAACTTTAGCGATTAATCAGCTTGCACAGAGCCAGCTTACAAGTAATATGCAAGATATTAGCGATGATTGGCTAGAAATTACTGTTTCAGATACCGGTATAGGAATTCCAAAAGACAAGCATCAATTGATCTTTGAGTCATTCCAGCAAGCAGACGGTGCTACCGTTCGAAAATATGGTGGAACAGGACTTGGTCTTTCAATTTGTAAGGAGTTTGCGAAACTACTTGGTGGTTGGATTACATTGCAAAGTGAAGAGGGACAAGGTAGTAGCTTTACGTTAACGATTCCAAGCTTACCAAATGGAGTCGAAGAGGATCATTGCGATAAGCTTGCTGCTTTGAATGAGGTAGCTGTGACAATTGAGGAAGATGTACCGAGAGAAGAGCCATCGCAGGATAATAGGGAAGTTTTAAAGCATGATGAGGTAGAGGTTTTTCAAGGGAAAAATATATTAATCGTCGACGATGATAACCGTAATATTTATGCCTTAAAAACAGCACTTGAAACAAGAGGCATGAACATTTTAGTGGCTAAAGATGGACTTGAATGTTTAGAGGTTTTGCAAGCTCATCATGAGATTGATTTAGTGCTTATGGATATTATGATGCCGAATATGGATGGTTATGAAGCAATGACTATTATTCGTCAACAAATGAAGCGGACTGAACTACCGATTATCGCCCTGACGGCGAAGGCTATGAAGAATGACCGGGATAAATCATTGCAAGCTGGTGCATCTGATTATATTAGTAAACCATTAAATTTAGATCAATTAATATCCGTTTTAAGAGTATGGTTAGTTTCTAAAGGGAGTATATAAAGATGGAACATTTTGAGCCTTTGGAGCAAAATATACAATTGAATAAACAAACAAATTTAGAAATTGATTTGTTATTAGAGGCTATTTATCGATTATCAGGCTATGATTTTCGGCAATATAACCGTTCTTCCATTTCACGTCGAATTTTTAATAGGATGAGAATAAATAGCATTCCAACTATTTCTCGCGTTCAGGAAAAGGTCATTCATGATCAGGCGTTTTTAGAGCAGCTATTAAACGATTTTTCAATCAATGTCACAGAAATGTTCCGCAACCCAAGCTTTTTTAAGGCATTCCGTGAAAAAGTGATTCCAACCTTACGTGAATACCAGGAAATCCGTATTTGGCATGCTGGCTGTGCAACTGGTGAGGAAGTATACTCTATGGCCATTTTGCTTCAGGAGGAAGGGCTCATAGACAAGGCTGTCATTTATGCAACAGATATGAATGAGCAGGTATTAGAAAAGGCTAAAAAGGGGATTTTTCCTATTCATAAAATGCAGGCATATACGAAGAATTATATGCTTGCAGGGGGAGCCCATGCTTTTTCGGAATACTATAAGACGGATTATCAATATGCTTATTTCCATTCAACATTATTGAAAAATATTATTTTTGCTCAGCATAACCTAGTGACAGATCAATCATTTAACGAATTCCATGTTATCTTATGTAGAAATGTCCTTATTTATTTTTCGCCGCAGCTGCAAAGTCAGGTCCATCGTTTGTTTTATGAAAGCCTAAGTGACAAAGGGTTTTTATGTTTAGGCGATAAGGAAACATTGCGCTTTGAAGAGGTTATTTCGAATTATAGGGAATTTATTGGTAACGAAAGAATTTACCAGAAAATAGATTAAAAGAAAGAGGCTACCGCCATCACTCGGTAGCCTCTTTTCTTTTATTTATACTGTAGCACTTGCTTGAATCATTAATACACACATATCATCAGGTTGATTGTCTTGTTTGTCTTTAGGCAATAGGTTGTCGATCAGAGGTTGGGTATACTTCCATTTAGAAGATGTTAGCGTTTGCAAATGCTTTTCTGATTCTATTTCACAAGGTCCCATTGCCTCTAATACTCCATCTGTAAACATAACAATTTGTAGATCTTTTTCATATTGAATATATTGTTTTTTAACTTTAATTTCATCGAAAAAGCCGACTGCGCAACTACCTTGATTTAATGGGATACATGTTTTTTCATCAACTAAGGCGTATCCTGCAGGATGACCAGCGTTTATATATTCGACTGTTTTTTGTTTCGTATCAATTACTAAATAAATCGCTGTGAAATAATAAAGATTTTCATCCTTGCCATCCTGTAAGAGGGCCATATAACGATTCAGTTCTTTAATAACAAGTTCAGGGTCGTTTAATTGTTTAACGGCCTCCCTCAAAACCGAGGAGATAAACATACAAACTAGCGCTGCAGATATACCATGGCCCATCATGTCCAATAAAATAATAGCATAACGATGATCGTCTATTTTATGCCAATAATACATATCACCAGCCAAGTTAGAGGATGGTAAGTAAGAGACTTCTAGACGAATATCTTTTTCATTTAAAGGTGGACTAAGCAGGCTTCTTTGTACATGAGTGGCTAAATCCAATTCATATTGGATTTTCTTCTCATGTTGTGTGTGCCAATCTAATTCAGCTTTTAAACGTAGGGCAACTCGGATTCTAGCAAGCAATTCCGTTTTATTAATCGGTTTTGTAATATAATCTACGCCCCCGATATCTAATGCTTCTGCGAGTTTGTTTTTATCCTCAAGGGCTGTAACAAAGATAATTTGAATATCTCTTAATCTTTCAATTTGCTTAATACGTTTGCAGGCCTCTATACCATCTACTTCAGGCATCATAATGTCCAATAAAATTAAATCAACTGAGCTTCCGGTTGGATTTGGTTCATTTAATTGTAAATAATCAAATAGCTCATTAGCAGATGAAAGAGAAACACAGTGTTCATAACCTGCATTTTTCAGTATTTTTTCAATGACAAATAAATTGACTTGATTGTCATCTACTAGAAGAATGGTCATAGTTATTTCCCCTTACTCTAATTGAATTGTGCAGATTATTATTCGTGTATATAAATTATTTCCAACTTTATTATTATACAAAACATTAGAGGAGAAAGGTATTTTAGCGATTTGAGATTAGCTTTCAATCATATATTTACAATTTATCACTTTTAGAGATTGGTATTTTAGCTTTTCTAAATCCTTGATATATATCAAATGCATTGGCTAAAACAGCAATAATCATACTGGCAAGCAGGATCTTATCTATGACAGATGAGACATTTTCTTTGTTAGTTTCTACGATTGCTGCAATGTACGGAATGGAGGCACTATGGATAAAATCCTGATGAACAGCAATGAGAATAAATACAATAGTTCCCACACTTTGAAGTAATGCATTGATGATAGCAATCGTCATGGTCCATTGCCCAGTACGCCATTTTAAAAAGGTTAAGGCAAGACTAAGAATTATACAGAGCATGACGATGAGGGCATAGGATTGTAAAAGATTTTGATTCAAAATAGGCATAACAAATTTTAAACTACCATTTCCATTTGTTGTATAAATACCTAAAAGACGATTGGCGTTCCAATAAACAAAGGTAAAAATAATAGCCCCTACAAAGCTAAAAATTGTATCACTTAAAGTGATGATTTTTTCCTTAGGAACGGTTTTAATTTTTAAACTTTCGGGTGTCCATTCCTTGGTGTCATTCAAGAAAGGCAACAATTGAATTTTGCTCGGATCAGAGCGTTCTAGGACGATGAAAAAAACGGTGATCCAGAACAATACATGAAATGATACAGAAATAATGGTAACAATCGTCATAGCAAATGTTGAAATGATAGTGGAGAGCATGGCCTCTTCTCCAGAATAGAGAAAAATTCTCTCAATCACTTGAACAATGACCGTTATAAAAATAGCCCAAGGGAAAACGAGTTTAATGGTTCTAGTGTATGGATCAAACACGTTTGGACCAATTAAAAAACGAGGCGTATCCTGGTAGCTAGCTGCAACTTTTGCAGGGCTTCCAAGCTCTTTTAGCACTTTCATGATATCTGCTTCTGAATAGGGTTCTGGCAACATATCTTCAATAGTAGCTTTAAGCTCAAGCTTTATGTTTTCACGTCTATTTTTATGTAGTCTTTTAGATACTTCTTCAATATACGCATCAATTAAAGTCATTTCCTTATTCCTCCTTTAATCATTTACATTGTTCACATGTGCAGTGGTAATATATGTTATTATGGGTGGAAAATGAATATGAACGACATGTCATACTTTGAAAATGGAGGGGAATTAATGAGAGTGGTAGAGAGGTTAGTAAAAGAGCAAGACTTTTTAACTTTTGCGAGTATCGTTGTAGGAGCCTACCCTGGAATAGTGAACGGAGCTCAGACAACAAAAGAGCAGTTGAAAAATCTTTTTATGGAAAATCAGAATCATGATGAATCCCTAAATTATTTTGGGCTTTGGGAAGAAGGCAACCTAATTGGCGGCATGCGATTGCATGATTTTCAAATGAACCTTTTCTCTAAAATGATACCAATTGGTGGAGTAGGGCTTGTGGCAGTTGACTTGTTACATAAAAAGGAAAAGGTTGCGAAGGAGCTAATCCATCAATTCTTTAACTTTTTTTTAGCAAAGGGTATTCACTTTGTCGCTTTATATCCGTTTAGGCCAGATTTTTATAAGAAAATGGGGTTTGGCTATGGACCGAAAATGTACCAATATTTAGTAGAGCCCTTAAGCTTTCCTAAAGGTCAAACGAAGGAGCACCTTAAATATTTGTCAGTGGAAAATCAGCAACAGCTAACAGATTGTTATAACAGGGTAGCGTCTCAACAGCATGGGATGCTTCTCAAAACAAAGTCAGAGCTTTCTTCTATTTTTAAAAACGACGAAAACTATGTGATTGCGATGGAAAAGGACGATAGCGTGCAAGGCTATATCGTTTTTTCATTTAAAAAGCAAAGTGAGAGTAATTTTATGTTAAATAATTTAGTTATTAAGGAATGGGTATATGAGACACCACAGGCTTTGTTAGAGCTTAGTACGTTTTTAAACAGTCAGGCAGATCAAGTAAACCGCATTGAGTGGAATACACAAGAAGACAATGTACATTTCTTTTTAGGTGATGTCAGAAATGGTTCAAATCATTTAATTCCAAGTGTTTACCATGAAAATGCTGTGTCAGGAGTTGGACTGATGTACCGCATTATTAATGTGAAAGGTTTTTTTGAAGAATTAACGACACACCATTTTAATGGTGTAACACTGACATTTAAATTAACAGTTACGGACTCATTACTTGCTGAAAATAATCAGCAACTCATTATCCAGGCTGTTGAAGGTACAATTAACATGAATGAAAGTGGTCCCTATGATGTAGAAATAATTGTAGATGTGGCTGAGCTTTCTTCACTGGTAATGGGAGTCATAACGGTCCAAGAACTGTATATGCTTCAACGAATAAAGATCAGTCATGAGCAATATTTACAGGCATTACAGAAATTTTTCTTTGTGTTTGAAAAACCAAAATGTATGACGGCATTTTAGAATGTTGGTGCTAGGTTAATGCTCTTTATTCATAAAAAGAGATGATCGTGTCGGTCTTTCAAGCGGTGTGATATTAATAATAAAGTAACTAATGATGAGTATGAGAATAATGACTGAATAAATTAATGTATTCAGTGGATGATCGTGTTCAACGATAATTAATCGAATCATTGCTGTGATACCTATATATATAAAGTATCGTAGCGGAAAATGATAATCTTCTTTAAAATATTTAATAATCATCGTGATGAACTCAAAGTACAGAAAGAATATAAGGATGTTAGCAAGGAATAGCTTATAATCGCCACCTTCCTTAGTGAAGAGTAATATTTTAAGAAATTCTATTAGCTCCTTAAAGAGTAAAAACGCTAGAATGAGTGCTAATAGTACAAGGCAAACATTTAAAAAGAGTTGCAATGACTTAGGTACAGCTTTAATGAGCTGTATGTAGGGTGAATTTTTTTGATTCATATAACTCCTCCAATCAGTTTTGAATGGTAAGCATAAACACATTTATCATATGGAAAATACGAAAGTATTATGATATGAATATAACAATATGTCGTAAATCTTTCTTTTAGTATTTGTAAAGTTTTGGTATATTTTTGCGAAAGAAAGTTTTCAAAATAATTTAGTGGTATGCTAAAATAGATGTGCATGAATATAAAATTAAAAAGGGGTTTTAAAGATGGCAAAATCTGCAAAAACGGATGCTAAAATTACACCAGAGCGTTTAGAAGAAGCGTTAGTTGTTCGTGATCGTCTTATTATCGAACTACTTGTACAAGTTCTTGATGAGAAGCTAGTAATTGAGCGCCCAGTATTACGTGAGCGTGTAGGAAACCTTGTTGATCTTTCTAGCTATGATGCAGAACTAAAGGAAACAATCCACGCAGTTATTAACAAACTATAAGGAAAAGAAGAATGCTATGACCTATTCGTAGCATTCTTTTTTATAGGCTGTTACATGTCACGTAAAGCGTTCTACTAATTCATACATGCGCTCTGCCTCTGTATGGAGCTCCTGTGAGGAGTGCATGATAGACGTAACGGCTGACTTTTGCTCATCAATGGATGCATTAATTTGTTCGGTTGCTGCAGCAGATTCTGTGGCTACGCTTGCTATTTCGTTGATAGCATGAATAACGACTACCCGGTTTTGTGCCATTTCGTTCATACCCTCATTAAGAGAAACAAGGTGCTCTGTTATGTCCTGAATGGAGTCGGCTAGGAAAGTAAAAGCTCCTTTTACTTCTGTAATCGACTGTGCCTGACTTTGTGAAAGCTGAAGGGTGTTTATCATTTTTGTATCTGAATTGACCGTATCGATCTCGATGCGCTGTAATAGATTTCTGACACGATTAGTCGCTTCATTTGTATCCTCTGATAAATTTCGTACTTCTTCGGCAACTACAGCAAACCCTTTACCTTGATCACCTGCACGAGCTGCTTCAATACTTGCATTTAGCGCTAATAAATTAGTTTGCTCTGAAATGGAAGTAATCGTTTGTACTACTTGATGAATTTCTTTCATCTGGCTTGTTAAACTTGAAAAATTAGTTCTTAACTCTTCGATTACTTGCGTGAATTCATGAGAATTTTGCAGTAATAATTCAACTTTTTGTCTACCATTTTCTTGTGATTGATTAATAGTATTCATATTTTCGGTAATTTCACTGTATTGACTTGTAGCATTAGAAATCAGTGTTGATAATGTTTCCACTTTACTAATGGACAATTCAGCCTCCTCTGCCTGCACAACAGCTCCTTTAGAAATGTCATTGATAGCTTGGTGGATTTCATCAGCAGAGGCGGTAGTTTCCTCCGTAATCGCACTTAGCATTTCTGAAGAAACTCTCATTTGGGATGCACTATTCTTTGTATTGTTGACCATCTCATGTAAGCTTCTTTTCATATTATTGACATTATTCGCTAGTGTGCCAAGCTCATCCTTTGTCGTAACGGGGATGTCCTCCCCTGTTAGCTTACCTTTAGCAATATCTGATGTAATCACCATAATTTTTCGTATGTAGGCAGTCATCTGTCCAGTGAAGAACCAAAAAAGCATGACACCGATGATAGTAGCTAGGATGGTTGTACCAAGTGTGTAATATAAAACATTTTTAGTACCAGCATTAAAATCCATTTCATATGTACCAGCCGCAATAATCCACCCCCAATGCTTGTCCATTTCCACATAAGTAATTTTAGGAGCAACTATATCAGGATTGGAGGGTAGTGCCCAGTCATACCGCACATATCCGCCACCTGCTTGTGCAGTTTCAATCATTTCCCTCACAAAATAACGACCATCACTTGTTTGTAAGTCGGAGATATCTTGACCTTCGAGAGAGGGATGAGTTTCAACCAACCCATTGTCCTTAAAGGCATAGAAATAAAAATTATCACCGTATTTTACAGGGTTATCGATAGATCGCTTATGATCTTCAATTTTATTACCAACAATCTGTGTTCTAGCACTTTCTTGTGCTTCTTCTATCGTTAATTTCCCATTTCGGACTTGTTCATCCAATTGTGCAATTAATTCAAGTATGCCAAGTGTACCATTCTTAAGACTTTGTCTACCTACCTGATCCATCTCGCTTTTTGCTACAAAATAATTAACTGTTCCAACGAGTGCTGTAGATATGAGAATAACAATAATGGCTAGAGCGACTAACTTATTACGTACTGATTTAATCATAGAAAAGACCTCCGTTCCCTCAAAGTAATGCAGTATAATGATAGTATAATACAAAATTTTCTAATAAAATAGAAAATTCTGATAATAATGGAGGTATTTTATATTGCAGGCTGGGTGTCTGTAGAGGAATTGGGTGATGGAAAAATAGAAAACTCCCACTCCAGAATGTTCAGAAGTGGGAGTTGTAACTTATTAGTACACTTTATCTCCATTGAAGATAGAGTTTTTCACGATAACATAATCAACATTTCGAATAGCATCCAGCTTTGTGCCACCAGCATAAGAAATAGATGATTGTAAGTCTTGTTGCATTTCAATTAATGTATCTTTTATACTTCCTTTATGCTCAACAAACATTTTCTTTCCTTCGACGTTTTTACGTTCGCCTTTTTGGAATTCTGAAGCAGAGCCGAAGTATTCTTTTACCTTTTTACCCTCGACTTCGATTGTTTGACCAGGTGACTCTTCATGACCCGCGAATAAAGAACCGATCATCACCATTGAAGCGCCAAAACGTACAGACTTAGCGATATCGCCGTGTGTACGAATACCACCATCAGCAATGATTGGCTTTGTAGCAGCTTTTGCACACCAGCGAAGTGCAGCTAACTGCCAGCCACCTGTACCAAATCCTGTTTTAATTTTAGTAATACATACTTTACCTGGACCAATTCCAACCTTTGTCGCATCAGCCCCAGCGTTTTCAAGCTCACGAACAGCCTCTGGTGTTCCTACATTACCAGCAATAACAAAGCTATTTGGTAAGTGTTTTTTAATATGCTGAATCATACGAATAACAGCATTAGAATGGCCATGTGCAATATCAATTGTAATGAATTCAGGTACTAAATTTGTCGCTGCTAATTCTTCAATAAACGCGTATTCTTCTTCTTTTACACCAACGCTAATTGAAGCAATTAAACCACTGCCATGCATATCTTGGATGAAATTTACGCGTGCTTCTGGTTGGAAGCGGTGCATGATATAAAAGTAACCGTTTTCAGCAAGTTTCTTAGCAAGAGTTTCATCAATAATTGTTTGCATATTAGCAGGTACTACAGGAAGTTTAAAAGTATGCCCTCCTAAAGTAACGGAAGTATCACATTCTGAACGGCTTTCTACGATACATTTTGCGGGAATTAGTTGAATATCTTCATAGTCAAATACGTTATCCATTATATACACTCCTAAAATACGAATATTTTTAAAGATTTATTTTAAATTGTTCGCCATTTGGTAATTTACATGATTTTTAAGAAAAAGTCAAAGCTTTTGCTAAAATAAATGAAAAAATGGAAAACAAGGCTACAATTCTTATGTGATAGATGAAATCTTTATCATTTAGTTTGTGTTATGATTTATAATCCATGTACAATATAATTGTTTCAAAAAATGTTAAGGGAGTGTTGGAAATGGCGGTAGAGGTATATTTAATTTTTAACGGAAATTGTCGAGAAGCAGTAGCGTTTTACGAAGATGCTTTTAGTACGGACAAGGCTGAAATTATGACATTTGGGGATTCACCACAGAACCCTGATTATCCATTACCAGAGGAAGCAAAAGATCTTGTTATGCATACACGACTTTCCGTATTCGGTAGTAGAATTATGTTCTCAGATACATTTCCAGGCTCACCATTTACGGTTGGAAACAATGTTACATTAGCTGTTGTTTCTGATGATGAAGAGCAGATGCGAAAAGCATTTGATAAGCTTAAAGATGGTGGGAAAGTTGTTATGGAGCTTCAAGAAACTTTTTGGAGTAAATGTTACGGCTCCCTTACAGATAAATTTGGTGTAGAGTGGCAGTTTAGCCATGAGGTAATTGAATAATTAATACAATTAAAAGCACGGTGATAGATCACCGTGCTTTATATTTAGTAATGGAAACGATTGACATAGCCCTGTAATTCATCCGCCATATCGAGTAATGCTTTTGATGATGATGCGATTTCCTGCATGGATGATAATGTTTGTTCGGTTGAAGCAGCTACTTCTTCAGATGCTGCTGCATTGAGTTTAGCATGATCTGACAGTTCAATGGCTGTTGCCGAAACTTCTTCTACGACAGCAGACATTTCCTGAGCAGAAGCCGATATATCCTCCATTTTAGGAGCGATGTTACGTAAACTCTCAATAATACTTATAAACTTCTTTTTTGTGTCCTCAGACAGCTGCAAGCCTTGTTGGACATCTGCAGAAGCCTGCATCATTGTTTGAACAGATTTAGCTGTATCTTGTTGAATGCCTGTAATTAGTGAGGCAATTTGCTCCGCTGATTGATGAGATTGTTCTGCCAATTTACGTACTTCATCTGCCACAACTGCAAAGCCTTTGCCATTTTCGCCAGCTCGTGCTGCTTCAATAGCTGCATTCAAAGCAAGAAGATTTGTCTGATCTGAAATGTTACTAATAATTTCGATGATGGAGCCTATTTCTTTTGTACGATCGAATAGTGATTTAATCGTGCTATCAGACTGTGCTACAGATTCATGGATGGATACCATTTGATTCACCGCTTGCTCGACAGATTGCCCACCCTCCACTGCTAAATGGATAGCCTGGCTGGATAAATCAGATACTTGTAGTGCACTATCTGCTACCTCTACAACCCCTTTCGCAATTTCCTCAATGGAGATTGCATTTTGATCGATGCCCGTTGTTTGTTTTTCCGTACTCATAGCTACTTGCTGCATAGCCTCTGTCACTTGTTCAGAGGTAGCGATATTCTGCTCAGCATTTGCTGAAAGACCTTGTGCAGCAGTTTGAACATGCTGAGAGCTTTGATCAACATTGCGAATTAGCTTTTTTAAGTTTACTTTCATGGAGACAAATGCCTCACCAAGCTGTCCAATTTCATCTTTCGTATGAATATCAATATATTCCGTCAAATCTCCCTCACTAATTTTTAATGCGCTCTGCTGTAATCGTTTAATAGGGTTAACAATGGATTTAATCATAGCAAGCATAAAGATAATGCCAACAATAATGGAAGCTGCAATGATTAGTAAGGTGATAGTAAATGTTGCAGAGGCAGCATCTGTAGCCTCTACGGTAAACATTGTTCCGATAACCTTCCATCCTGTCAGTTCATTTGTCTCAAAGCGTAAATGACGGTTTTTTTCAATAATGATTCCTTCCTGTTGTTCATAAACCTTTGATATATATTTTTCTGTAGCTTCGGTTCCGCTTTCCTTATCCCTTTGTGCTACATATAGTTGACTACTATTCAGTATGGCCGCAAAGCCAGTTTCCCCAATACGTGTTTCATCTGTTAGTGCACTTAAAACAGAGATATTTAAATCTAAGGCAATGACACCTGAATCATCGGGAAGAGCTTGCATAACCGTCACTACAATGTTATTTGTAGATTTTGATAGATAAGGAGAAGTGATCGATGCATGTCCCTTGTTTTCCATAGCCTTCGTATACCAAGGTCGAACACGCGGATCATAATCACTAGCATACTCATGGACAGGTGCATCAAACATACTTCCATCTGCAGTACCTATATAAAGCAATTCTACCTCTGGATGTGTATGGATGTATTCTTGAAAAAGATTATTCAATTCATCACGATTCTCTGGCTGTAAATAAGATAGATTTAACTTTTTTGCAAAATATTCAATATCGTGTATTTTAGGTGCAATCAAATTTGTAATATTGGTATTAAGCATTCTGACACTTTCCGTAGCACTTGCTTCTTGCTCCTTTAAAATTTGACTTTTAGTACTTTTAAAGGAGGTATAGCCGATTAAAAGTGCAGGAATGAGAAGGATGACTAAAAAGGCAAAGATGAGTTTCTTTCTTAAACTAAGTTGTTTCATAGGTTATTCCCCCTTAAATATCATGATAAGTTTGTAGATAATGGACGAAGTCTAATAATCATTAATTAGTCTTTCCTGTTGTAATATGATTCTAAGAGGAAAAGGGAGAATAATCAACATAATTTTCTGAAAAATCTGGAAAATAAAGTTATGTTTTGGTGATATTTAAAGAAAAATGTCCTATTTTGTAGTTCTTTACAAAAGAAAAATCTGAGTTCCATGAAGTTCTGAACTCAGATTTTAAAATGAAGCACCTTAATAGTGAAAACGATTTACATGACCCTGTAGTTCATCCGCCATATCAAGTAACGTTTTAGCAGCGGAAGCTATGTCCTGCATGGAGGATAGGGTTTGTTCAGTTGAAGCCGCAACTTCCTCTGTAGAAGCTGCATTTAATTTAGCATGGTCTGATAGTTCAATGGCTGTTGCAGAAACTTCTTCCACGACTGCTGACATTTCTTGAGAGGAGGCTGAGATATCCTCCATCTTGGGTGCAATGTTTCGAAGACTTGCAATAATACTCGCAAACTTTTTATTCGTTTCCTCCGTTAGTTGTAAGCCATCTTGGACATCTGCAGAAGCTTTTACCATTGTTTGTACAGATTTAGCTGTATCTTGCTGAATAGTTGTAATGAGTGCAGAAATTTGTTCTGCTGAGTGATGTGATTGCTCTGCTAATTTTCGAACTTCATCAGCCACTACGGCAAAACCTTTTCCATGTTCTCCTGCTCTTGCTGCCTCTATAGCGGCGTTCAGGGCAAGTAAATTTGTTTGGTCTGAAATCGCACTAATCATTTCCAAAATGGAGCCAATTTCTTTTGTGCGATCATAAAGAGTTTTAATCATTGTATCGGATTGTGTAACAGACTCATGAATCGAGTTCATCTGCTTAACAGTTTGTTCTACCGCCTGACCGCCTTCCTCTGCCAATTGGATAGCGTGGCTAGAAAGATCAGATACCTGCATAGAGCTATCTGCAACTTCCACAACTCCTTTAGCAATTTCCTCCACTGACATAGCATTTTGGTCAATAGCAGTAGTCTGCTTCTCTGTACTGATAGCCATCTGCTGTACAGCGTCAGCAACCTGCTCAGAGGCAGCAATATTTTGCTCAGCATTAGCAGATAAATCTTGAGCTGATGTTTGGACATGCTGCGAGCTTTGGTCAACGTTGCGAATCAGTTTTTTTAAGCTCACCTTCATAGAGATAAAGGCTTCTCCAAGTTGTCCAATTTCATCCTTGGAATGAATGTCTATAAACTCAGTTAAATCACCTTCGCTAATTTTTAACGCGCTATGTTTCAGCTTATTTATTGGATTGACAACAGATTTAATCATCAAGAGCATGAAGATTACACCAACTACAATTGAGACAACAATGATCATTAGGTTGATATTTAATGTGGAGGCAGCCGCCTTTGCGGCTTCTGCGGTAAACATTGTACCAATAACCTTCCAACCTGTAAGTTCATTAGTGACAAACTGTAAATGACGATCTCTTTCAATAATCGTCCCGCTTGGTTGTTCATAAACTTTTGCGATATAGTTTTCTGTTGCCTCAGTCCCACTTTCCTTCTCAGGCTGAGCAATATAGATTTTATTGTTATCTAAAAGAGAGGCGTAACCCGTTTCACCGATGCGTATTTCATTGGTAATGTCACTTATTGTAGAAATATTTAAATCTATTCCTATTACCCCTGAACCATCCGGTAAAGCTTGAGTGATGGTAATGACAATGTCATCTGTAGATTTTGTAACATAAGGTGCCGTTATTGAGACTTGGCCATTATTTTCTAAAGCCTGCTTATACCAGGGTCTTGTACGAGGGTCAAAGTCTTCAGCATACACTTGAGCAGGCTCATCCAGTAGTCTGCCATCTGCAGTTCCCAAATAAATAAGCTCTACTTCAGGATGCATATTAACGTATTCCTGTAGCAGTGATTTAAGCTCAGGAATTTTATTTTCCTGCAAATAAGATTCATTGAACTTTTTTGAGAAATATTGTACATCTTTTAATTTTGGTTCAATCGTGTTCGTAATATTAGTATTAAGTATGCGTACGCTTTCAGTTGCACTAGCCTGCTGTTCTTCAGAAATTTGCTTTTCAGCGCTTTGGTACGACACTATTCCAATTAAGAGTGTTGGAATGAGAAGCATTGCTAAAAACGAAAATATAAGCTTTTTTCTTACACTTAGTTGTTTCACTTGTATTATCCTCACATAATATTTTTTATTCTATACTTTTCCCTATAAGGTAAATAATTCTCATTCTAACAGAAATAAAGTAAAAGGTAAGCCCTAATAGATATTATTATCAATTTTTAGAAATTTCGCTAAACAATTCGTTAGAAGCTATATAATGCCTTGTTTTGTTGTATACTAATGCATAAATGAGGAGGGAGTAAAGTCATGATTCATCAAATTGGACAAGTCATGTTATATGTTAACGACCAAGATGCTGCAGTTAAATTTTGGACAGAAAAAGTAGGATTTATTATTATAAATGAGCAGGAGGAGGCTGGAATGCGTTGGATTGAAATTGCACCAGCGAGGGAAGCTCAAACATCCTTTGTGCTACACAATAAAGAAATTATTGCTAAAATGCAGCCAGAATTAAATTTGGGAACACCCTCTATTATGTTTTACGCTGACCAAATTGAAGAGATGTACCAGGATTTTCAGGCAAAGGGCATTAAGGTGGGCGATTTAGTCATGATGCCGATGGGTAGAGTCTTTAATTTTGCGGATCCAGAAAACAATTACTTTGCATTAGTTGAAAAATAATAATAAATGAGGAAATCTGCTTATTTTTGTTGTGAATTAATTAAAAATAAGCAGATTCTTGTTTGGTTTCTTCTTATATAAATGTTAGTTAGTCCTCTATGCTAAATCTTCTCCGAAAATACTAACTGTTTGTCGATCTACTACAAATTCATGGCCATCCCATTTTAAAATATTTTCCACATACCCTAAGCCATCTGCATGGTACCTACCTGCAATCTCTTGATAAGCTAAAATTTCATATGTCCCATCCCGATCATAATCAACAGGATATAATCCGCTAATGGGGTCAACCCAACCCTCAATCGGTTGCTTTAATGTTCCATCCGGATGATAGATTTCTGCTAAATATTCAGGCCCTTTATAGTGTAGATCAATTATATATTTTTTTGCAGGTGTCTTACTTTGAACAATTGCCTTATAGTTGTTGGCATAATTGACAGTATAGTGGAGCTTATTATTAAATGATTCTGTGTCAAAAATGGAGTGTACTTGATTATTGGTAGAGGAGAATATTTCCCCGTTAATAATTCCTCCGCTACCTCCTGTATCAGAAATAACCAAAATATCTTCTATATGATTACCAGTAAAATCTCCTAGAAAAATGGTTGGGTTATAACCCACATTTTCTTTTAGCGGGATTTGTTCAATTCGCCCTGTTTGCCCATAAAAAATGGTTAAGGTTAGGTTTTCCCATAAAGGGCTACCAGTCTTTTGAGTCCCCATTAAAAAAATCGTTTCAAAGAAGCCATCCCCATTAATATCTCCAAATTTAGTTTGAATAACCTGTGGTGCTAAATGGGATGCGTAGCCTGCCCCTTGCGCAGAATTTATGTTATTAGTCATATATACACCTCTTTCATAGTCTTAGCATATGTTGTAAAAAAAGCTTGGTGCATAAAAATTCGAAGAGGTCTAAATCATATTAAACAGACAAAAAAACTTAAATTTAACCCATTGACATTTTTAAAGGTGAAAAGTAATATAAATGTCAACGTATCAGAAAATTCAGTACCAGATGCTATCTCACTACAAATTTGTAGCGCGGGATTTTTTTTATTATTAATTCTTAGTAAATATATAAGATTTATATATATTGGGAAGAAGGAGATTTTTTGAAGAATTTATTTGTTAAAACGGAGCAACAACGATTTTGGTTAGATAAGTTAGAAGCCATCTCAAATCCTATTAAGGCTGAGGCAGCTGAGGTAGATGAACAATCTCGTTTCCCGTTCGAAGCGCATCGACTACTCAAGGAAATTGGTTATCCGCAGCTTACTTTACCGAAACAATATGGAGGAGAGGGCCTATCAGTCTATGACATGGTACTTGTACAAGAAACATTAGCAAGCTATGACGAGAATGCCTCGCTCTCCCTCGGATGGACATTAGGTGTTGTTGGCGAGATATATGATACTAAATTATGGAAAAAGGATGTATTAACGGCATTCTCGGAGGAAATAAAGAAAGGCGCCATGATTAATAGGGCTGTAAGTGAAGCAGCAACTGGGAGCCCAACACGTGGGGGAAAACCAGGAACAAATGCTGTTTCTATAAAAGACGGATGGCGCATAAATGGACGCAAAATTTTTACAACAGCTTCTCCAGTGTTAGATTATTTCCTCACTTCTGCTTGGATTGAAGAAAAGCAACAAATTGGTTTCTTCCTCATCCATAAAGATTCAATAGGATTAACGATTGAAGAGAATTGGGAAATGTCTGCAATGCGAGGCACTAGCAGCCATGATCTTGTATTAAAAGATGTCGTTGTGGCTAAAGAGCATTTAGTCGAATTACCAAGTCATCCTAGTGGCGGTAAGATAAATGGCTGGATATTACATATACCAGCCACATACCTAGGCATTGCACAAGCTGCCCGTGACTATGCTGTACATTTTGCCAATCATCATCAACCTAATAGCTTGAATGCTCCAATTAGTACATTACCGAATGTACAACAGCTTTTAGGGGACATAGAGTTGAAGCTTCATCAAGCACGCTTTGTTTTATATGGGGTAGCTGAGGCATACGATGATCCAGCAAGACGCGTCATTTTAACAAATGAAATGGCTGTTGCTAAACATACCGTAACGAATACCGCAATTGACATTGTTGATAAGGCGATGCGTGTAGTCGGGGCGAAAAGCTTACAATTGTCAAACCCGCTACAGCGCTATTATCGAAATGTACGTGCAGGGCTTCATAATCCGCCAATGGATGATATGACCATAATTAAATTAGCAACGGCTGCTATTGAACAGCAGAAATTAAATGACCATTAATAATAATGTGGATAATAAGGAGAAATGTTATATGAAGAAGAATAAGATATTACAATTTGCCATGATTGGATTAGCTTCTATCGCACTTTTAGCGGGCTGTAATTCTGGAGAATCAGCTGATAAGAATGCAGATGATGGTGGCAAAGTTCGTACAGTCAAAGTTGCCTACGATCAGGCCTCAAAGCCTATTAGTTATATAGATGATAATGGAAATCCAACAGGTTATGACGTAGAGGTAATGAAATTAGTAGATGAATTATTACCTGACTATAAATTTGAATATGTAGGAACGACAAGTGATGATTTATTAATTGGTGTAGAGCAAGGAAAATATCAAGTTGGGGTGAAAAACGCATTCTTTACACAGGAACGCACAGAGAAATTTATTTTCCCAAAGGAATTTTTGGGATTAAGTAGTGCAGGACTAGTATTACGTAAAGAAGATGAAGGGATAAAGACGTTAGCTGATTTTGCGAAAAAGGGCTATTCGTTGGCACCTATTGCAGCTAATAACGCGCAATACACAATTATTGATGAGTATAATACTGCCAACCCTGACAATAAAGTAAAACTTCAAGCTGGTGACGCATTTACGGTTGACGTTGTGCAGTGGGTAAATGAAGGGCGCGTCGATGGTGGCGTGATGATTGAGGGGCCTTTTAAACAGCAAGTACTTGCAGAAGATGGACCATATAATAACTTGAAAGATGAAGTAGTCTATAATGAGTTTTCTGTTATTAAAACGTGGCCTCTTTTCAATAAAAAAGAACAAGAATTTGCTGATGCCTACGATAAAGCCATCGCTCAAATTAAAGAACAGAAGAAAACAAACGAATTGAGCACGAAATTCTATGGCCGTGATTTATTTGAAGTGTTGGAATCTGTTAATCGTTAATTTAATGCATATTGACCATTATTAAGGCTGTTGAGGCTGGCACGCTCAGCAGTCTTTATTCATAAAACAAAAGTTGGTGAGGAAATGGATAAATACTTTGACGCGACCTATATTTGGAGCGCGATCCCCGTCTTATTACCGTTTTTAAAAATCACGTTTTTAGTTGCAGGGTCCTCTATTGTCTTAGGCACAATATTTGGCTTATTACTAGCAGCCGCTAAGCTCTCTTCTGTTTTGCTATTACGAAAATTAGCGAACCTGTATACAACAATTATGCGATGTACACCATCCATTGTTTTATTATTCCTTGTTTATTATGGTGTACCAGCATTAGCTGAAAACTTTGGTCTCAATCTCCATTCCATTGAAACGGCTATTTTCGTGGTAGTAACATTCACATTACAATTTGCAGCAATTATGTCAGAGGTGATGAGATCGGCTTATTTAGCCATTCCAAAAGGGCAGTTTGAAGCAGCTGTTAGTGTAGGGTTAACACCTATACAAGCTTACCGAAGAATCATTTTCCCACAGGCGCTTGTCGTTGCATTACCGAACTTTGGAAATGGCATGATTGCTTTATTACAGGAAGGTGCCTTGGCCTATACAATCGGATTAATTGATATTGTGGGGAAGGCCAATTTAATTATAGCTAGTAATATTAATGCTCATGCCTTAGAGATTTATATTGCCTTGGCTATTATTTATTGGGTACTATCTATTATTATTGAAAAAATATTTTCTATATTAGAAAAGGTATTTGGTAGGGGTAAAAAGACCTTAGAAACAACGTAAGGAGGCGTAATCATGAATTATCAATTTTTATTTGAAACATTTTTTGTTGCATTATCAGGTGTTCCCATCGCACTCCTTGTCACAGTTGTAGCTTTGCTCATTGCTCTGCCACTAGGATTTTTGCTGGCGTTAACAAGGATAAATAAAATTCCAGTTATACATCATATAGCAAAAATTTATGTATCTTTTGTGAGAGGAACTCCTATTATTATACAAATTTTTATTATTTATAGTAGTATTCCGCTTATGCTAAAAGTTATTTTTGAAAAATATCATATTACGTATGATATATATAAAATCAATCCAATCTGGTATGCATTTATCGTGTTCGCATTTAGTTCAACAGCCATATTAATAGAAGTATTTCGTTCTGCGTTAAGTACCATTGAAAAGGGACAACTGGAGGCAGCATATTCAATAGGTTTGACAACATTCCAAGCGTATACCCGAATCATTATTCCTCAAGCATTAGTTGTTGCGCTACCGAATATATGTACAGCGACAGTCAATTTGATTAAAGCAACTTCCTTAGGGTACGCAATGTCTTTACCTGAAATCACACTGAAGGCAAAGGTTGCTGCAAATGTCGGCTACAATTACGTGGAAGCCTATCTTGATATCTTTATTGTGTATTTAATTTTATGTAGCACCGTCGAATACTTGTTCAAGCGATATGAAAAATATTTAAGCAAATATAAAGCGGCAAATGCCTAAGGGGTGAATGAGGATGTTAGAAATTAAAAATATTCATAAATCATTTGGTGAAAATGAAATTCTAAAGGGTGTAGATTTAGCTATTGATCAAGGTGATGTAGTCGTTATTCTAGGTCCTAGTGGCTCAGGAAAAACAACATTATTACGTTGTATCAATTTTTTAGAGAAAGCAGATCAAGGACATGCGACATTTGGAGACATTGAAGTGGATTTTCAACATGTAAAGAAAAAAGACGTACATGCAATTCGCCAGCGTGTAGCATTTGTTTTCCAAAATTATAATCTTTTCACGAATAAAACAGCATTAGAAAATGTCACAGAGGGACTAATTATTGGACGGAAAGTTCCTAAGGCAGAGGCAGTAGAAATTGGCAAAAAGGCTCTTGATAAAGTAGGCTTATCTGAAAAATATGACGCATATCCAAGTCAGTTATCCGGAGGTCAGCAACAACGGGTAGGGATTGCACGGGCGGTAGCGTTGAATCCGGATATTATTTTATTCGATGAACCAACGTCTGCACTTGACCCTGAATTAGTCGGTGAGGTCCTACAGGTCATGAAAAATATTGCAGCTGAGGGGACAACAATGCTTGTGGTGACACATGAAATGGGCTTTGCAAAAGATGTAGCAAATCGTGTGATTTTCATGGACGGAGGCGTTGTCGTAGAGGAAGGTAGCCCTCATGATATTTTTGTTAGCCCGAAAGAGGAACGGACGAAGAGATTTTTAAAACGTGTCATTCCAGAAGACTATACGTTCTATATATAACGAGGATAATTTCCATTCAGACTCAGCTCCAATGTATGCTCAAAGAGATGGTTGAGAGCGGGAGATATAGACCTGAATGGAAATCCCTTCGTTTATTCAGCAATAATGAAACACCTTTCTATGATTGAAGGAAGTACGTTAATTTGTTAATAGAATAAATGTGCAGCTCATGCATAGCTCTTGTGCAGGCTGTATAGAAATAATTACGCTCTGTTTCACGTGAATAGTTGGCGGCGGATGCATTATAGATAAGAACTGCATCAAATTCAATCCCCTTTGCCATATAGGCAGGGAGTAATAATATCCCTTTTTTAAATTGCTTAGTATTGTGAGTAATGAGTTGAATATCAACGTGATTGCTTAATTGTTCAAAAACCGCAGAACATTCCGCTGCGGTTTTACAAATAACAGCAATTGTTTCAAATTTATGAGCTAGCGTGTTAATGCTCTGGATAATCTGTTGGTTTAACTCCAATTCATTTGGCAAAATTGTAATCGTAGGTTCTAGCCCATTTCGGTTAAAGGCCTCTACTTCACTACCATCATTTAAAATTTTAGCCGTGAGCTGAATGATTTGCTTTGTCGAACGATAGCTTTTTGTTAAAATCATCTTTTCTGCATGCTCACCATATAATTGAGGGTCGAGCAGAGAAGGATTATCAAAGGTATGCGGATGAATGGTTTGATGTCCATCGCCTAAAATGGTCATACGAGCTTTAGGGAATAACTGCTGTAAGACAGTTAGTTGGAATGGTGAATAATCTTGTGCTTCATCAATTAATACATGGCGAATGGTCGTATTTGTCTGCTGTCCTTCAATTTTATCCTGTAAATATAAAAATGGAGCTGCATCTTCATAAGAAATCCATCGTTTTGCTAAATTAGGAAGAGTGTTTTGGCAGATGTCCTCCCAATTGTCTGGCACAAGCCGCTGAAATTCTTGATAGAGAGTATTAGACATATCAAAGAGTTGACGATAGGTACCTAATATATGGACGAATCTTAATTGATTGACAGAGTTTCGTAATGGTTTAAAATGCTTTTTTACAATTTGTCTCGCTAATTTTTTGCGTTCATGATCAAAATCATCAAATGAGTTTTCTGTATAGCGTCCCTCATATAAGAGCTCACTGTAAGACTTGGAGTAGTCTTCCTTGTCTAATAGCTCAGTAGCTTCTTCTACCCAATCCTTCATACGTTCAGTTCTTTCAATTTTGGTTAATTGCTGTAATAACCATTCCTTCACTAATTGTAGGCGATTTGGTATCGACATGGAGGATGGGAAAGAATAAAAGTATTCCGTAATTTCCTGTGCAGTAATAATTCGTTCCCCACGAAAAACAATATTTTTAAATAATAAGCCTTTGTTTGATAAATAGCTTACATATTGGTCGATCAATTGTTTGTAAGTCAGGCTGGCTTTAAAAGATATGCTATTTAATTTTGTTAAATATTGTGCCTCATCTTTTTCTGTTAAAAGATCTTCCAGTTGCTCATAAGGATATTCTAATTGGAATTGACGACCTAAACGCTTTTCAGCATACTCAATAAATGTTAGTTGCTGCATATTATCTTCACCTAAATCAGGTAACACAGTGTGAACATATTGATTAAAAAGCTGATTAGGTGTAATCAGTAGAATTTGATCTGCCGTCATTTCATTACGATATCGGTATAATAAATAAGCAACCCGTTGGAGAGCAACGGCCGTTTTACCACTTCCTGCAACACCCTCTACTATGAGGTAACGTGAGTGGATATGGCGAATAATTTTATTTTGTTCGGCTTGAATAGTTGCAACGATACTGCGAATATGCTCGTTTGCATTTTGTGCAAGGATATCAAGCAATAAGTCATCACCAATGGTAAGACCTGTATTAAACATCGATTGTAGCTGTCCGTTTTTAATAATAAATTGCCGTTTAAGTAGCATCTCTCCGTGAATGTTTTCCGTCGTAGTTTCGTAGGAAGCCTCACCAGGTGTGCAATCATAATACATACTAGAAATGGGTGCACGCCAGTCATAAATGATGATGTTTTCATCTAGCTCATCCAAAAGTGTGGCAACACCTATATAAATTTTTAGAGGTTCAGAATGCTCGCTTTGTAAAAAATCAATTCGTGCAAAATAGGGTGACTGCTGTAAACGTTCATAAACCTTCGCATTTCGAATCGCCCTTTGCTGTGCAAGTTCTGAATCTGAAAGAAGCTCTACTTGTTGCTTAATGGCAAAAAAGGTTTCATCAACATCCTCAGCAGTATCTAAATTGACTCTGACATCGTTCCAGAAAGTTTTTTTGATGGAGACAGCATTTTCTTTAAACCCTTTTTCTTTAAGCAGTAATTCCTTCATTTTGTCATCAATGATAGTTAAACAATGCTCAAGGTGCTGCTTTTCTTCAATCCATTCATTTTGATTTTCCAACGTTTACTCACATTCCTTTCCATAGTTTTTATTTTCGTTCGGCATGAACCCTTACCTATATAGATGGTGGGATGTAGGTAATTGTGATTCCTTTTCAATGGTTGAACACTGATTCTTTGAATAAATAGAAAAGTCTTCCAATGTAATTATCTCAAGGAGATTTGGTATGGTGATTGAATCAGGAAATTTATCATACATCTACTTCAGTAAGAAGTATAGTCTAGTAATTTTTGTAAATTTGTGATACAATAATGGTATAAGTTGATAAAATATTGATATGCATAGACTGCTCTACGAAAAGGTGGAGCAGTCTTTTTTATATGTAGATAAGTCCCCAATTATTCCTCCTTTTAAAGAAATGATTATTAATTATGTTTCCTATTCATCAAAATATATTTATTTGAATTATCAAAATATATTGACATTTTGTATTCTATTTTTTATTCTTGTGTATAAAGTTTCCGTTATTCGGAACGTGTTTCCGTTAAACGGAAAATGATGGGTGTATAAACCCTTGCTTAATTGCTACGTTGTCTATGTCTCGGTTCAAAGAATAATAAATAGTAGGGGGAGACAGTTATGGTAAACCTGCATCAAGAAAAAAAAGAAGATGAACCACGTATAAAGGGAATTAATGCATTTGTATTAATGTTTATTATTATTTTGGTTATGTCGTTATTGACCTATATTTTACCGGCAGGACAGTATGAAAGAGTTGAGAGTAATGGGAGAATGGTTGTTGATCCTGAGTCCTTTCAATATATAAGCTCAAATCCCGTTGGTTTTCTAGAAATATTTAATAGTGTGCATTTGGGGATGCTTGAAGGGGCTCCTATTATTTTGTTCGTCTTTTTATTTGGTGGAGCTTTAGGGATCATGCAAAAAACTGGTGCTATTGATTCGTTTATTAAAGTAATGGCTTCTAAGTTTGGGAAGAAAGAGTACGTATTAATCCCTATTCTCGTATTAATATTTGCAAGTTTAGGAACATTAATTGGCTCTGCGGAGGATACGCTTGTATATATAGCCATTATTATCCCTTTAACGATGGCGCTAGGGATGGATGCGATGACAGGTTTTGCGATTGTCATGCTCGGTACACTAGCAACAGGCTTTACATCGGGCATTACAAACCCTTTTAACATTGGTGTTGCTCAAACGATTGCCGAGCTTCCGATGTATTCAGGGATGTCCTATCGAATAGTCGTGTTTGTTGTATTTTATATGTTGACAGTCCTTTTTATATATAAACATGCAAAAAAAGTAAAAGTTGATCCATCCCAAGGGATTTATGGCAAGTTTAATCCGGAGGAAAGTATAAAAATAGATTTGGACTTTAAGATAAGTACACGACATTTACTAGCATTATTCGTACTACTAGGTAATTTTGTTGCACTAATTGTAGGGGTAATAAAATTCCAATGGTATATAAGTGAAATTGGCGGAATTTTTCTACTAAGCAGTATTATTATGTCTATTATATGTAAGATTGGACCGAATAAAATGGCTGAAGGATTTATTACTGGCGCCCGAGATATGGTAGAAGGGGCTTTAATCATCGGATTTGCCCAAACCATTTTAGTGATTACGACGAATGGAGGGTTAATTGATACTATTCTACATTTTGTTTCTAATGCAGTAAGTGTTCTACCAGCTTCTATAAATGCAGTAGGGATGTTTTTACTTCAGCTCTGCTTGAATTTCTTAGTGCCTTCTGGAAGTGGACAAGCGGCGTTAACAATGCCAATCATGACACCTTTAGCAGACTTAATTGGTGTAACTAGGCAGACAGCTGTACTGGCTTTCCAATTTGGTGATGGTATTTCCAATATGGTTATTCCAACGAGTGGGGTTTTATTAGCAGGATTAGCAATAGCGGGTATCCCATTTTCAAAATGGGTCAGATGGGTATTTCCTTATTTCCTTATACAGACAAGCTTAGCAATTATCTTATTAGTTATTGCACATCTCATAAACTATGGACCATTTTAATCATATAAATTATATAGTAGGAGTGATTAGATTGATAGAAGCAGTGGATTTAAAACAACAAGTAATTAAATGGCGTCGTCATTTGCATATGTATCCAGAATTATCACATCAGGAGCATGGGACAGCCCAATATATTTATAATCAACTAGTAACGTTTCCACATTTAGAGGTGAAGCGTTTAACAGAGACGAGTGTCTGTGCATTTTTAAAGGGTACGAAAAAGGATAATAAGGGGCATACCATTTTACTACGAGCTGATATTGATGCATTGCCGATTGAAGAAGAAACGGATTTATTTTTTAAATCAACCAATCCGGGAGTCATGCATGCGTGTGGCCATGATGCCCATCCAGCGATGCTCCTTGGTGCAGCAAAAGCATTGGCTGAGCGTGGGACTGATTTTTGTGGAGAAATTCGTTTTGTTTTTCAGCATGCTGAAGAGGTGACGCCTGGAGGAGCTGCTCAACTAGTAGCCCTAGGAATTGTAGAACATGTCGATTATGCCTTTGCACTACATGTGAGCCCTGATTATGAGGTAGGACAATTTGCTATGAAAGACGGTAAATTTACAGCAGCAGCAGATGATTTTGAAATTAAAATCTACGGTAGGGGTGGCCATGCTTCTACACCTGAGGTCGCTATAGATCCTTTACTTATTGGTTCTGAAATAGTTGTAGCTCTGCAAACCATTGTGTCACGTAAAGTACCGAGTACACATGCGCCTGTTTTAACGGTGGCAAAATTTCATTGTGGAACGGCATTAAATATTATTGCAGACACAGCAGAGCTAGGTGGAACGATTCGTTCACTAGATCCTACGATTCGTGTAGATGCGCGAAAACATTTAGAAAAGATCGCTACAAGTATCGCTTCTATGCATGGTGCAAAGGTTGAAATTACATGGGAGCTAGGGTGTCCCTCTGTAACAAATGATAAAGAATTAACAGCATTATCCCGCCGTATAGCTGGAGAAATAGTTGGAGATACAGGTGTGAAGGAATTACCTGGACCAATGTTTGGAACAGAGGATTTCGCCGATTTTTCAGAAGTTGTTCCTTCATCGATGCAATTTATAGGGGTACATAACGTAGAGTTTGGAGATGCGTACCCATTACACCATCCTCGTTTTAAAATTGATGAAGAAGCTCTTATGTATGGTGTTCGTTACTTTGAAAATATTGCACGAACACTATGTCCATAAAGGGAAAAGTAGCTAAAAATAATTTGTTTAAAAGGCATGAGTGCGGTATAGTACATGACTCATGCCTTTTAAAATGCTTATAAGGATGTATTGAAAAGCACTAAAGGATTGTTTATCTTATACGATATAGAAACTTGAAGGGAGGTGAAAAAGAGATGAAGGTAATTTTCACAGTTGGATTACCTGGAAGTGGAAAAAGCACATTTGTGAAGCAGCTAGCAAAAAAAGAAAATGCCGTTGTCCTTTCGAGTGATGCTATACGTCAGGAGCTATTTGGTGACGCAACAAAACAGAAATCACGTCAGGTTTTTCGTACACTATATGAGCGTCTTAATGACCTTGTGGCAAAGGGTTATACGGTCATTGTAGATGCTACCAATATTGAACGGGAACGGAGGATATTTGCACTAGGTAAATTGCCAACCTCGGTTAGGAAGGAATGCTATTATTTTGACACCCCCTACTCCATATGTGTAGCTAGAAACCAACAACGAAAGAGAAATGTACCGTTAGTGGTGATGGAGAAAATGAGCAAGCATTTAGAATTTCCGACGGTGGGAGAAGGATTTGATGAAGTGCATATCGTACATGAATCAAGCCCCTATGCAATTTCCCGACAACAATTTATTTCGCTTATTCAACGTGAGCCCAATTATGAGGAGCTTTTTCAAACACTTCGAGTAATTCCACTTTTTAAAGAGATTTATCAATTCAATCAAGAAAATCCACATCACCAATTTCTATTATGTCAGCATACTTATTTTGTCTTTTCCTATATCAATGAATACTATTCGGAAAGTGATAAGCTGGCATTACAAATAGCAGCATTATTCCATGATGTTGGTAAACCATTTTGTAAAAAATATAAGCCGCTGCAACAACTATATGGCTATTATGGTCATGAAAACGTATCAGCACAAATCGTTTGTCATTTTTTATTAGAATTGGGCTTTGAAGTGGATTTTGTATTAAAGGTCGTCTATTTAGTTCAATTTCATATGCTAATCCAGTATGGTGGCGATAGAGGGGGAAGTGAAATATATCATTTATTAGATGGGGATTTATTAACAAGGCTTTACTTTTTCCGTGAGGCTGACCAGTTTGCGAAATAAACAATAGAGAAAGGAGTGTAAATATGACGAAATTAATGAAATACCCAAGAAGCTTTCATTTACCATGGAGCAGAGGCTATACCCATGATGACAAGGTTGCTAAAAATGTGAATCATTTTATTGGGAAAGAGGTTGTTGTCACTGAAAAGCTAGATGGAGAAGGAACAACGCTGTACAAGGACTATATGCATGCTAGAAGCATCCATTCAGCTAACCATCCTTCTAGACATTGGGTTAAAACATTCCATGCTAGTTTTTCTTATCAGATCCCAGATAGTTGGCGACTATGTGGAGAAAATATGTATGCTAAGCATTCTATATATTATCAGGCACTAACAAGTTATTTTTATTTATTTAGTATTTGGAATGAAGATAATATTTGTTTAAGTTGGGATGAGACGGTTGCCTTTGCGGAAAAATTAGGTGTTGAAACGGTGCCTGTTTTATACAGAGGGATTTTCGACGAGAATAAAATAAAACGAATGTTTACTGGGAAATCAATGTTTGATGGTGAACAAGAGGGTTATGTCATTCGAAATGCCGAATCCTTTCATTATGATGATTTTCAGTATAATTTGGGCAAATTTGTGAGACCTCACCATGTTCAAACAAGTGAACACTGGCTACAAGAAAAAGTAATACCTAACCGTTTAAAATAAAAGTAATTTCATTCATTTATGAAAAGGAATGAGAAAAATGTAATACTTCATAGAATCAATCAACCATAGTATATTATGAGGAAGTTGCTAGGCTGCATATCCCTTTCATCTAGGGATTACAGGTTCGATCCCTGTCATCCTCCATCCAAAAAAGAACTCTCGTCACTAGTACGAGAGTTCTTTTGTATTATTTAGTGTAATTATCGAAATAACCTTGAATGTAAATCATAGGCGTTCCTTTGTCTCCTGAACCTGATGTTAAATCAGATAGGGAGCCGATAAGGTCAGTTAAGCGGCGAGGTGTTGTTCCTTGTGCAGCCATTTGACCTGTTAAATCTTCATCTTTATTTTGAATATATTCAGAAATAGCAGCTTTTAACTCTTCTCCTCGAAGATCAGCAAAGTCATTGTCTGCTAAATATTTTAATTTAACCTCGTTAGGAGTTCCGTTTAATCCGGCTGTGAAGGCTGGAGAAACAACAGGATCTGCTAACTCCCAAATCTTACCCACAGGATCTTTGAATGCACCATCTCCGTAAATCATAACTTCTACAGTTTTTCCTGTAGCTTCTTTGATTTTAGCTTGGATACCGTCAACAATCGGCTGGCAAGTATGTGGGAACAACTTAATACTATCTTCTGTAGCCTTGTTAGAGCCAAGTAGACCATATTCAGCATTGAAACCAGAACCATTGATGGATTCAGCTAAAATATTATCAAGGCTATAAACTTTTTCAGCACCGTTTGCTGTTAAAATGCGCTTTGTGCGGAAACGTGAGTGAATATCACATGTTAGGACACTCTTTGTATAGTCTAAAATGGTTTTTGGATTATTGGAGAAGATGACCTCACATGTAGCCCCTTCTGCTTCAATTAACTCTTTATAGTATTCAATATAATCTACACCAGTAAATGTGTGCTTTTTAAAGCCGAAATGCTCACGGAATTCCACTTCATTTAATGTATCTGTCCAAGGATTAATGCCTTTTACATCTAACTCATCGATATCGACAAGATGATTGCCAACTTCATCAGATGGGTAGCTTAGCATTAAGACAACCTTTTTAACGCCTTTAGCAATACCTCGTAAGCAGTTAGCAAAACGATTTCGACTTAAAATAGGGAAAATAACTCCTACAGTATCATTGCCGAATTTCGCTGCTACGTCCACAGCGATATCATCAATTGTTGCGTAGTTCCCTTGTGCACGTGCTACTACTGACTCAGTTACGGTCACAATATCTCGATCTTCAATAGTGTAACCCTCTATTTTCGCAGCATTTAACACCGTATCTACAACAATTTGTTCAATATGATCGCCTTCGTTAATAATAGGACCACGAAGACCTCTTACAACTGTACCGATTACACGTTCCAACTTAATCTCTCCTCATTTAACTTTGATGTAAAATCCATATGATTTTACTATACGCCTCACTCATGATATAAGTAAAATTAATAGTTCATATACTAGCTATAAGGGGTGCTTATATGATAGGGAAATTAGATTTATACCGTGTTTTTAGTGTTGTAGCTAAAAATAATAGCTTTTCAAGAGCAGCCAAGGTTTTATATATGACTCAGCCTGCTGTTAGCCAAGCTATGATGCAACTGGAAAAAGAGCTGGGTACACGTCTTTTTAATCGAACGCCTAAGGGTGTAACTTTGACAACAGAGGGCAGTCTGCTATTTGAATATACGAATTCGGCTTTAGGACTTTTAGATGCGGGTGAAGAAAAGTTATTAGAATTTAAAAATTTAACAACCGGGCAACTAAAGATTGGCGTAGGAGATACGATTTCACGTTTTTTCCTTATGCCTTATTTAGAAGCATTCCATACGATGTACCCGAATATTAAGTTGGAAATGTTAAATGGTACTACCACTGAAATTTGCAATTTTATTAAATCGGGTGAGGTGGACATTGGTTTTTGTAATTTTCCCATAGAGGACTCGACATTACAGTTAACGGTATGTACGGATATTCAAGATATTTTTGTCTGTGGCGAGAAATATAAGACACTGGCTTCTAAAAGTTTAAGCTATGAGGATCTGTTAAAATTCCCGCTTATTTTCCTAGAGAAAAAATCGAATTCACGAAAATATGTAGAGGATTTTTTATTATCACGAGGGGTCCATATTGAACCTGAGTTTGAGTTAGGTTCACATGATCTTGTATTAGAATTTGCCCGTAGTAATTTAGGAATCGCATGTGTTACAAAGGAGTTTTCGAAGGATTATCTACACAGAGGACTTCTATACGAATTATCTTTAAATGGAAATATTCCACCCAGGAGTATAGGGATGTGCTTTTTAAAGACAGTACCCCTTTCTAGAGCGGCGACCAAATTTGTCGAAATCATTGAACATAAACGTTTTAATACTAGAAGAAGCATCAAAAAAGCTTAGCGACGGGAAGCGTCACTAAGCTTTTTTTGATAATACCTCAATTAATATATCAACATTCCGCTTATTTTTCATAGTTGGCGAACAAAGATAAGAAAATGTCCGCATAAAATGCTGTTCTTCAAGGGTCAGAATCGCCATATCGCCATTTTTTAACTCACGCTCAATGACACACGCAGACAGTAAGGAAAGCCCAAGTCCTTGCATAACGCTTTCTTTAACTCCCTGATTACTACTAATAGTTAACAATGATTGAATCTGTAAACCATTGGCTCTAAATAAATGATCTAAATAATAACGCGTGCCAGAGCCTTCCTCACGCGCAACCCAGCTTTGCTGTTGAAGATTGTCTGCAGTAATGGGCTGTTGCTTTGTTAGAGGATGATTGCTAGCACTGACAATAAATAACTCATCCTGCATAAATGGCTTTATTAAAAGTTCATTGTCATGAGCCTGTCCTTCTATCAGGCCAATATCAACTTGCAATAATTTTGTATATTGAATGATTTCTTTCGTATTACCAATAATAATTTGAAGCTCAAGTTGTGGGAAGCGTTGTTGCAAGCTAGCGATAATAGGAGGCAGTATGTATTCTCCTATAGTAAAACTGGCACCTATGACAAGTGTCCCTTGTACTTCTTGATGATAGGCTGCAATGTCTTCCTTAGCAGCCTCAGTTATCGCCATAATCTGCTTAGCCCGTTTATAGAGAATTTCACCAGTTGGTGTAATTTGTACAGATTTTGGCGATCGAATAAATAAAGTAGTTTGTAATTCCTGCTCAAGGTTTTTAATGTGTAAGCTGACACTTGGCTGTGAAATATGAAGTATTTCTGATGCTTTTGTAAAATTATTGACCTCTACTAGTGTGATGAACGTTTTTAAAGCCTCATATTGCATATCTACACCTCTAAAATTAGAAATTTTAATAGTAACAATTATATATATGTATTTTACTAATAGTGGACTTTTTAATAAAGTAGTACTCAACAAAGGAGAAAGAAGTGAACATCATGGTTAATGGACAGAACAAAGGGAAATACGCACTTCAATCAAACTTTCTGAAGGGAATATTACTAACACTCCTTCTTGCCTTAGTTGCTAAATATATTGCTACTTTTCCTTTCTTTTCAATATTAGGACAATTGGTCATTGCTATTATATTAGGGATGGCTTGGCGAGCAGCATTTAAAGTACAGGATTCCTGGCAAGTGGGAATTGCATTTTCCAGTAAGAAGCTATTACGATTCGGCATTATTTTATTGGGGATGCGTTTAAATTTAGCTGATATTTATCACGCTGGAGCAAATGTTTTTTTCATTGCAGTCATTAATTTATTATTTGCATTAATCGTAGTGTATGGTCTAACAAAAATATTTCACGTAGATCAAAAGCTAGGGATACTAACGGCTTGCGGCACTGCCATTTGTGGAGCTGCAGCTGTCGTGGCAATCGCACCTCAAATTAAAGCAAATGAAAAAGAAACTGCTGTGGGGGCAGCCATTGTTGCGCTATTGGGAACCGTATTTACACTTGTTTATACAGTACTTTATTCTGTTATGAACTTAACGCCAACAGAGTATGGCATTTTCGCGGGAGGTACCTTACATGAAATAGCTCATGTTATTGCTGCGGCATCTGCTGGTGGAAATGAAGCTATTGATATAGCGGTCATTGTAAAGTTAACTCGTGTCGCACTGCTAGTTCCAGTTGCCATTATAATCGGCATTTTCTATCGAAGAACGGCTAAAGGAGAAGAGACAAAAACATTTTCATTGTCAATCATACCTTGGTTTATATTAGGATTCTTAGCAATGAGTGCAATTAATTCATTAGGTATTATACCAGCTAATGTGGCGCAAGCCCTTGTAAATATTGCTTATATCTTAATTGCTATGGCGATGGCTGGTCTTGGATTAAATGTTGAGATTAAAACCTTTAAGGAGCTTGGAGTAAAGGCATTTGTTGCTGGTTTAATTGGCTCAGTTTGTCTATCTATATTAGGCTATATACTTGTTATTTTCTTATTATGATGTTGAAAAATATTGCACTGCCATATAACTAATCCATTTTTAAAGGATGTTGTACAAACTATCTTCATGAAAAAGACCCTGCATCGTATGTCAGCATGCAGGGCTTTTTAGATAGAATCAGAAGATCATGTATAAATATTTAGTGTGATTATGAACGTAAAGCTTCAATGGAAGATGCTAATTCAGCAACTACTATTTTGCTGCCGATAATCGGGCTATCCGTTTTTTCCCCTTCAGAGCCTGAACTTGGACGGTGATGGGCTGCAGCAAAGGCATCGCTATTGCGCCATGCCTGGAAATGCTCCTTGGATTCCCAATACATATTAACACTCATTTCGTCATAAGTAGGATCATCCGTTGAAATTAATACCTCTACTTTATGGAAGCCTTCAAATTGTTGTAAAGGACCTGGTTTTGTAAAGTTTGGAGCCATTCTTGCTGCAAAACCTGGTTTCACTTGAATGCGATTTGTAACAATAATCATGCTTTTCCCCCCTTATTTTCATTTACTAGGTTTTTGAATGAATTATCACTGATTATCATTCGCAATCAATGATAAGTGGCTTAGGAAGACATTGTCAATAGAAGTCCTCTTTATATTTTCATCGTAAGTAAACTTCTTCATAGATGCTGACATTTAACTGACATAATCCGGTGCTATACTAATTATAAGAGCTAGTAGTATCGAGGTGAACAAAAATGGTGCATATATTAGTAATAGAAGACGAATATGCAATTAGCCAGGTGTTAAACGTTTATTTAAAAAAGGTCGGCTATGGTGTAACACAAGACCGTTTAACAAAGAAGCCAATGGATCAATGGGAGGTCTAAGTGGCGGGCCTATGCAACGCCCCGATAAGATTGAGTGCCTATGGGTATAGATTTAAATGGAGAGGCCGTTAAAAAAATGACCATATCCAAACTTTTGGGTATGGGTTTTGCTTTTTCTCGTGCTAAAATAAAGCATTCTGTTCTTAGGAGTCCTTTCATATGAATGAACAACAGTTTGATAAATATTTGCATATTAAGACCGTGGGAGAACAATATGGTTTCCCAAAGCTTGCCCACTATCATCGTTATGAACCAACACCTTACAATGGGCTTGAACAATTATTTGCTATATACGAAATGCCTGACAACCCAGTGTTTATTGATATGGGCTGTGGAAAAGGAAGGGTACCCATTTATGTTCATCATCAATTCCATATTCCAACGATCGGAATAGAGATGGATGCTGGATTTTATGCAGAGGCAGAAGATAATAAACGAAGCTATCTTCAAAAAAATCGTTCACATGCACCCGTTACATTTCTTCATACGATAGCAGAGGCGTATGAAATAAAGCCGCGTGATAATGTATTTTTCTTTTTTAATCCCTTTTCTATTCACATTTTCCGCACAGTTATTCAGAACATTTGGCAATCCTATGAGCAACGAATGCGAGATATTCATATCATTTTATACTATCCACCCTATGATTATTTACAGTTTTTACATCAGGGAACACCATTTGAATTGCTTCATGAAGTGCATTTAGAAAATGAAACAAATATTAATGAACGTCTTTGTGTGTTCGAATTAAAGAAAGCATAGAGTGATGGGCAACCGTCTCTATGCTTTTTCCTGTTTTTACAGACTTATTTTCAGGGAAATAATTTATCAAAAACTAAAAATAACAAATATGTTCGGATTAATTCTTATCTTAAAAAAATGATAGCATATGATAGTTTTGTACTACACGATGGCTTGAATTAAAAGATAATTCGCAAATAACTAATTATACTGAAAAATCACTCTAGACTAAATATAAAGAATGTTTTACAATGTAAAAGTCATAAATGAATAATATTGTTCTGTCATTTTAGCTAGTTATAAATAATTATTTTTGCTATTGAGGAAATGAATGTATTTGTTTATAATTATCAGAAATATCTAATATTTTAGAAATTTTCAGGGGGAATTTAATTATGAAAGAGAGTAAAAAGCTTAAGAAGTTCGGTTCACTTTTAGTAGCATCTTCATTACTTGCTGGTGTACTTGCTGGTTGTGGTAACGGAGACGACTCAAGTTCAGGTGGTGGCTCATCATCAGGCGGTGGCTCATCTGATGGCGATACAATTAAAATTGGTGCAAACTTAGAGCTTTCAGGAAATGTAGCATCTTACGGTTCTTCAATCGGTCTGGGCGCAGAATTGGCTGTAAAAGAAATTAATGATGCGGGTGGTATTGATGGTAAGAAGATAGAACTGATTAAAGTAGATAATAAATCAGAAAACTCTGAGGCCACAGCCGCAGCTATTAAACTAGCAACGCAAGATAAAGTAGTAGCAATGCTAGCACCTGCAACTTCTGGGAATACAGTAGCAACGGTTCAAATTGCTAATCAAAATAAAATCCCGATTGTTACGGGCTCTGGAACTGCCCCAAATATTACAGTAAACGAGGATGGCAGCGTTAACGAATATGCATTCCGTACATGCTTTATTGACCCCTTCCAAGGGATTGTGGCAGCTAACTTTGCTTCAGGTGAGCTAAGTGCGAAAAATGTAGCTATTTTTGCAGACAACGCATCTGATTATGCAAAGGGTTTAGCAAAGTCCTTTAAAGAAACGATGACTAAGAGTGGTGGAAAAATTGTGAAGGAAGAAGCTTATGTAGCGAAGGATACAGACTTCCGTACACAATTAACAAATATTAAAGCAGCGAATCCAGACTTTATCTTTATCCCTGGATACTATGAAGAGGTTGGTTTGATTGTTAAACAAGCCCGTGAAATGGGTATTGATGTACCTTTAATGGGTGCTGATGGTTGGGATTCACCAACTTTAGTGGATCTAGCTGGGAAAGATGCATTAAATAATACGTACATTACTAACCACTATTCTGCGGAAGATCCAGATAAAAAAATTCAAGACTTTGTAAAGGCATTTAAAGCGGCAAATGGTGATAAGGCACCTGATGCGTTCAACGCACTTGGGTATGACTCTATTTACTATATTGCTGATGCAATTAAGCGTGCAGGCTCTACGGATGGGGAAGCTATTAAAAATGAATTAGCTGCAACAAAGGATCTTTCTTTAGTAACAGGTACTTTCTCAGTTGACGAAAACCATAACCCAATTAAAACAGCAACAGTTCTTGAATTTAAAGACGGTAAACAAGTGTTCAACTCTAAAGTTAATCCTTAATGTTTTGTAAGCAGCAAGGGGGAGGCGGGTAAACACGCCTTCCTTTTTTCTTTTTTATATAACTACAATAGCCGTATAAAACATAACTTTTTAGTATCGATGCATGTACAGATTTCTCATTTTTCAGAAAATTCAAAGGAGTGAAAGCGTATGGAATGGATACAGCAACTTGTGAATGGTATTTCACTAGGAAGTATCTACGCGTTAATAGCGCTAGGGTATACGATGGTATACGGTATTATCAAGCTGATTAACTTTGCTCATGGTGACGTTTTCATGATTGGTTCATTTATTGGCTTTTACGCAATTGCTAAATGGGAGCTTGGCTTTTTCCCAGCATTATTATTGGCGATGCTCATTTGTGCAATCTTTGGTGTTTTAATTGAACGGATTGCCTATAAACGTTTACGAAATGCAACACGTATCGCGGCATTAATTACAGCGATTGGCGTATCTTTATTAATTGAATATACAACAATTTTCTTCAGAGGCGCTCAACCAGCAGCATATCCTGAAGTTTTCAAAAATAAATCTTTTGACATTTTGGGCGTGCAAATTAGTAGTACATCCATTTTAATTTTATCAGTTGCTGTTGTACTGATGATTCTTTTACAATTCATCGTACATAAAACAAAAATCGGGAAAGCAATGCGTGCCGTTTCTCATGATGCGGATGCAGCACGCTTAATGGGGATTAACGTTGATAATACAATCTCGGCAACATTTGCCATCGGTTCCGCTTTAGCTGGCGCAGCCGGTGTTATCTTCGGTGTTTATTATACGAAGATTGACCCGTTAATGGGTGTTATACCAGGGGTTAAAGCATTTATTGCGGCTGTTCTTGGCGGGATTGGTATCATTCCTGGCGCTATGGTTGGTGGTATGTTATTAGGCGTTGTGGAATCCTTGGTAAGTGCTCTTGGCTTCTCTTTATGGAGAGATGCAGCAGCATTCGTTATTTTAATTTTGATCTTAATATTCAGACCATCGGGTATCTTTGGTAAAAATGCCCGTGAGAAAGTGTAGGTGAGCGGTTATATGAAAAAGTCTAAAGTTTTCTGGGGCTATGCCGTATTAGCGCTAGTCATCTATGCAGTTGTGCAATTATTGATTATGACCGAAGTCATTGATATGTACTATAAAAATATGCTGATTACGATGTGTATTAATATTATGCTGGCTGTCAGTTTGCATATTGTTATTGGTGTTACTGGTCAATTCTCGATTGGGCATGCTGGGTTCCTAGCCGTTGGTGCGTATGTATCAGCCATTATTACGACAAAGCTCATGTTGCCATTCCCATTGGCGATCTTATTAGGGGCAGTTGCAGCAGCTGTTGCAGGTCTTATTGTAGGTATTCCAACACTTCGTTTAAAAGGGGATTATCTAGCAATTGCAACATTAGGATTTGCGGAGATTATTCGTATTATTTTCTTAAATACGGATTATGTTGGCGGTGCAGCAGGGATGCAAGTTAAATATTTATCTAACTGGACGTATGCATTCTTTGGCGTAGTATTAACCATTCTTGTAATCTCAAACTTTACAAATTCACGTCATGGTCGTGCATGTATTTCTATTCGCGAAGATGAGATTGCAGCAGATGCTATGGGAATCAATACAACTTACTATAAGGTTGTTGCGTTCGCAATTGGATCTTTCTTTGCAGGGCTAGCAGGTGCAATTTTTGCCCATAACTTTTACATTATTCAACCGACGACTTTCGGTTTCTTAAAATCATTTGATATATTAATTTACGTTGTACTTGGGGGCTTAGGAAGTCTTTCAGGTTCTGTAATTGCTGCGGTATTCTTAACAATCGTATCGACGTATCTAGCAAACTTCCCTGAAACTCGTATGATTATTTACAGTTTAGTATTAATTATCGTGATGCTTTACCGTCCAACCGGATTAATGGGGACAAAAGAAATTACGGATTTATTTAAGTTTGGGAAAAAAGGAGGTACAAAATAATGGCTGAAAACCTTCTTATTAATGTGGAAAATATGGGGATTCAATTCGGTGGTTTAAAGGCCGTACAAGGTGTTAATATGTACCTCAATCAAGGTGAACTAGTGGGATTAATCGGACCTAATGGTGCTGGGAAAACGACTAGCTTTAATATGTTGACAGGGGTATATACACCAACAGAGGGGACCATTACATTTGGCGGACAGAAATTAAACGGGCTTGCACCTTACCAAGTAACGCAAAAGGGAATAAGCCGTACATTCCAAAATATTCGTCTCTTTAAAGAACTATCTGTTCTAGACAATGTTAAAGTAGCCAATCATTCGCTTGCTAAGCATTCGATGTGGTCATCAATTTTTCGCTTACCAACTCATTTTAAGGGCGAGGCAGAAATGGAGCTTCAATCCATAGAGTTTTTAAAAATCTTTGGTTTAGATGTCTATATGAATGAGTTGGCTAAAAATTTACCATATGGAATGCAGAGGAGATTAGAGATTGCCCGAGCATTAGCGGCAAATCCAAAGCTCTTATTATTGGATGAACCAGCTGCCGGGATGAATCCGCAGGAAACGCATGATCTTATGGAATTAATTGCGTTTATTCGTAAGGAGTTTGGCTTAACCATATTACTGATTGAGCACGATATGAGCTTAGTAATGGGTATATGTGAGCGCATTTATGTACTTGATCATGGACAATTAATTGCTCACGGGACACCAGAAGAAATTCGCAACAATCCAAAGGTAATAGAAGCGTACCTTGGTGAGGAGGTTATCGGCTAATGCTAAAAGTACAAAATATAGATGTTTATTATGGCAACATTCAAGCATTAAAGGGCCTCTCTTTAGAAGTAAACGAGGGTGAAATTGTAACACTAATCGGTGCAAATGGTGCTGGGAAAAGTACATTGTTAAAAACATTGTCAGGTTTATTAAAGCCAAAAGGTGGCATCATTGAATACGAAGGCTTCTCTATTGCAGGGAAAGCAGCCCAAACCATTGTTAAATCGGGGATTTCCCACGTTCCAGAAGGACGTCGTGTTTTTGCCAATATGTCCGTAGAAGAAAACTTAGAGCTTGGTGCCTATTTGCGTAATGACAAAGCAGGAATAAAAAAAGATATGGACCATGTTTTCGAATTATTCCCTAGACTAATGGAGCGTCGCAAACAGCTATCAGGAACATTATCTGGTGGGGAGCAGCAGATGCTTGCAATGGGTCGTGCTTTAATGGCAAAGCCCAAATTGCTATTAATGGATGAGCCTTCAATGGGGCTCGCACCGCTAATGGTAAAGAATATTTTCAATATTATTGAACAGGTGAATAAAGAGGGGACAACAGTATTGCTTGTTGAGCAGAATGCCAATATGGCACTGTCTGTCGCTAACCGTGCGTATGTGCTCGAAACAGGACGCATTGTTTTATCTGGTTCAGCCAAAGAGCTTCAAGAAAGTGAACAAGTAAAGGCTGCTTATTTGGGTGGTTTATAATGGGGAGGGCGTCTCAACAATGAGGGGCCCTTTTCAATGTTCTCCCTATTAAATAATCGAAGGTAGCATTTTACTATTCATTTTTGGTAAGGTGGAAAAAAGGAGTGATGCTTTTTGAATTATTCAGCACCATATTTTATTAAACAATTAAATTTAGCCGAACATCCTGAAGGGGGCTATTATATTTCTTCATTTCGGGCTGAGGAGAATATTGCAGTAAGAGATGTTCAGAGACCTATTTATACGAGTATTTATTTCTTACTTCGCTCACAAGACATTTCACATCTACATCGCTTGCAGTCAGATGAGCTATGGTATTACCATGCCGGTAGTCCACTCACAGTCCATATGATTTTTCCAGATGGAACATATGAAGCGAAGAAGCTTGGCTTGAACGTAGAAGCAGGAGAGATCCCACAAATTGCGGTGCCTAAAAATACAATTTTTGGATCATCTGTGGAGGAAGTAGATACGTTTAGTTTAGTAGGATGTATGGTTGCCCCAGGCTTTGACTTTGAGGATTTCGAATTGTTTACACAGGAAGAGCTATTAGCAGATTACCCTCAGCACGAGGCAGTAATTCGAAAAATGGCTTATCCAACCATTAAATAGAAAATAAGCCGTCTCATTCATTGTGAGACGGCTTTGTGTATATTTACCATAAGATTTCTTCCGGATAGCTGAGCTGCATTTGTATGGCGTGTAAAGGTTGTTTAGTGGCAATGGCTGCTTGCATTAGATGTGATTTGAGTGCTACATATTCATGATCCTCTACAAGTAGGCGTAATGCAAATGCAGCAAGCTGAGCTTTACGTTCCTCTTTATTTAATTGGATGTATTTTAGATTCAGAACATCTACATACTGTGTGGCGAAAAGGAAGGTTAATGGGCCTTTTGCCTGCAGCATAGTTAAAAATACTACATAGTCCTCTTCTTTAACTTCCTGTTCTAAACAATCTGCAATAGCTGCTTGAAATTTACGAATTGTCGCTATCTCATGATTCCAAATAGATGCTTTGTTTAATTTCAAGTGTAGATGAATGAAATCGTTTAAAGCGATGGCACTAAAAATAATTTCGGGCCAAAGAATGTCTGTGGCAAAATAGATGTTTTTAGTCGGGAAAATCAGTTCATGTTGTATAAGGGTGTTCTTGTTAAGGCCGTTACTTACTAACTCTATCTGGTGTTCCCCAAGTATGGCATGTCTCAGTTTATAGCAAACGCTTAAAATACGGAGTCGAGGACCTTGATAATCATAGTATTTATTGGCATCACCAGTTACTTTGTAAATAGCTTTAGTAAGCTCATCTAAATCCCAGAAGTCTCCACAAATTTGTACTCCTGTTAACTGCTCTGTGCTTTGAATGGAAATCATAGTCCTCGCCCTCCTCTAATATTTATTTTGGTGTGTAATTCAGTAGCTTGAAGAGCTCCGTCTGTTCTTTATCCGTTAAATCACGCCATTGGCCTACTTTTAAATTTCCAAGCTTAATATTCATAATACGAATACGCTGTAGACGCTTTACAGAGTAGCCAAGAGCTGAACACATTCGGCGTATTTGACGATTTAAGCCTTGCTCCAAAATGATTTTAAAAACTTTGTCTGATATCTTTTCAACATAACAAGGTAATGTGGTTGTATCTAGAATATCTACGCCCGCGCTCATCTTGTTAATAAATTGCTCAGTTATAGGTTTATCAACTTGAACAATATATTCTTTTTCATGGTGGTTTTCAGCGCGTAGAATTTTATTGACGATGTCGCCATCATTGGTTAATAACAATAGTCCCTCTGATTCCTTATCAAGACGTCCAATATGAAAAATACGTAAAGGATGATTTACAAAATCAACGACATTCCCTTTTATATGACGTTCGGTTGTACTTGTAATGCCGACCGGCTTATTTAGAGCTATATAGACTAGCTGTTGTTCTTTTTTTACCTCTTTTCCGTCAATGCAAACAATGTCACCATCCTGCACCTGACTTCCAACTGTCGCAGGTTCTCCATTAATTGTTACTTTTCCTTCGGCTATCCACTTATCAGCGCCGCGACGAGATATAATGCCTGTTTCACTTAAATATTTATTAATACGCATATTGTTCTCCTAAATCTAATATTATTTTTAAGTATACCTTAACGTTATACAAATCGTGAATTCTATATACTTTTCTAGTAAAAATAAATTACCTTGAATTTTTTTGGAAAAGTTGAAATTATTATTCGTTTCTGACAATATATTAAGTGAGAGGATTTCTATGAAAATATTGTTATTTCGCTATAAAATGATGTTTTTTGTAGGTAGTCTCATTAAATTGTGTAAAGGGGAGAAGTAAAATGGTTTATGCATTTCCAAACACTGAAGGATCGGTAGTTCAATTCAAGCAGAAATATGATAATTATATTGGTGGCGAATGGACACCCCCAGTGAAGGGTCAATACTTTGATAATGTCACTCCTGTTACTGGACAAGTTTTTACACAAATAGCGCGTTCCACAGCTGAGGATATTGAACTGGCACTTGATGCAGCACATGCTGCTAAAGATGCGTGGGGGAAAACTTCACCAACAGAACGTGCAAACATTTTACTTAAAATTGCGGACCGTATCGAGCAAAATTTAGAAAAGCTAGCCGTTGCCGAAACATGGGATAACGGTAAGGCGGTACGTGAAACTTTAAATGCAGATATCCCTCTTGCCATTGATCATTTCCGTTATTTTGCTGGAGCTTTACGTGCTCAAGAAGGCTCTGTAAGCCAAATCGATAACGATACCGTTGCTTATCATTTTCATGAGCCAATTGGGGTAGTGGGTCAAATCATACCTTGGAACTTCCCGTTATTAATGGCTGTATGGAAGCTTGCACCAGCACTAGCTGCTGGAAACTGTGTCGTATTAAAACCTGCAGAACAAACACCAGCATCCATTATGGTGCTTGTGGAATTAATAGAAGATTTATTACCACCAGGTGTCATTAATATTGTGAATGGTTTTGGTTTAGAGGCGGGGAAACCGCTAGCATCTAACCCACGTATCGGTAAGATTGCCTTCACTGGTGAGACGACAACGGGCCGTTTGATTATGCAATACGCGTCTCAAAACCTAATCCCAGTTACATTAGAGCTAGGTGGTAAGTCACCTAATATCTTCTTTGAGGATATTATGGATAAAGACGATGCATTTTTAGATAAAGCAGTCGAAGGCTTCGTATTATTTGCTCTGAACCAAGGGGAAGTATGTACATGTCCTTCACGTGCAATTATACAGGAATCTATTTATGATGAATTTATGGAACGTGTACTACAACGAGTAGAAGCTATTAAAGTTGGTAATCCACTGGATCCAAACACAATGATGGGTGCTCAGGCTTCAAGCGAGCAAATGGAAAAAATCCTTTCTTATTTAGATATCGGTAAACAAGAAGGTGCAGAGTGTCTAATCGGTGGGGAGAAAAATAATGTAGGAGAAGGCTTTGAAAATGGCTACTATGTTAAACCAACTGTCTTTAAAGGACATAATAAAATGCGTATTTTCCAAGAAGAAATTTTTGGTCCTGTTGTAGCTGTTACTACGTTCAAAACGAAAGAAGAGGCATTAGAAATTGCGAATGACACACTATATGGTCTAGGTTCAGGTGTTTGGACAAGAGATATTAATACAGCATATCGCTTTGGTCGTGAAATAGAAGCAGGTCGTGTTTGGACAAACTGCTACCATGCTTATCCTGCACATGCAGCCTTCGGTGGCTACAAAATGTCAGGCGTTGGTCGTGAAAATCATAAAATGATGCTATCTCATTACCAACAAACGAAAAATTTATTAGTGAGCTATAGCGAAAATAAACTTGGTTTCTTCTAAACCATAGGGAGGTGCATGGGCGTGATCGAACGTGTATTAGCCACGGCGGAAGCGCTGGCACTCATCGAGCTATTAAAAGAGAAACATGGGCCTGTTATGTTTCATCAATCAGGCGGATGCTGTGATGGTTCTTCACCTATGTGTTATCCAGAGGGGGACTTGCTATTAGGTGATCAGGATATATGTCTGGGCGAGATAGGTGGAGCTCCATTCTATATGCATAAAAATCAATATGATTATTGGAAGCATACTCAAATCATCCTGGATGTAGTTGAAGGTAGAGGTGGGATGTTCTCATTAGAGGGTGTTGAAGGAAAGCGTTTCTTAACAAGATCGAGAGCCTTCACACCAGAGGAATTACAGATGCTTGGATTAATTTGACGAGTCATTGTACAGCGGCAAAAAATTTTGCCGCTGTTTTTTCGTATTAATTTTTAGAAAAAAGGGTATGTAAAGCTATATTATTAGATGAATTTCGTAAAAATAAAAATAGCTGTAAACGTTCTTTTAAGGTTACTGTAAATATTAATTTCCGAGTGGTTTTTGCTATCAACAGTTTTTCCTCCTTTCTTATATGTTTAATATTTCCTATTAAAACAAAAAAATAGAGTAACATATATTAAATTAAGTTTACTTTTTATGTTAATTGTTACAAGCGGGATGAATCTTTCTCGCATCATGTAACGTAAAATGGGTAAAGGAGCGTGCTAAATATGGATTATGTGATGATAGAAAATAAATTTACAAATACGGTAGAGGATGTATCGAAGGCTGCGGGGTGGACAGTGGATCGTAAGATTGTTTTAGCAATAGCTAGTACATTCGTGGCCTCGGGAAAAACTTTTGATGCTGTCCAATACAAGAATATTTTACAGGAAATGAAGAAGCAATCTTCCTGGATGTCTCCTTTAAGAACTACGGTAGGCTATAGCATAGCTGCTAATTTAATGAAGCAGGAGGATCCTGAAAACGCAGTAAAAAATCTATTAACGAATGTGAATGCACTAAAGGAAGCGAAATTTAGAAGCGGTAACTTTAGTTATATTGCGGCTCAGTTTTTGACAGAGAATGAAAAGGATAAAATCGCGCATGCACATGCAGCTAGAGCTTTATTTGAAGCCATTCGTAAACATCACCCATTTTTAACATCCTATGAAGATATTCCATACGCTGTGTTACTAAGTAATCCATCTGATGATGTGGAAATACGTGCAGAAACAATGAATCGCTATTATAAAGAATTACGAACATATAATTTTCATGCAGGAAATGAGCTTCAATGGCTGTCGCAAGTATTAACCTTCCTATCTCCACAATTTGATCGTCAACTAGTGCCCAATGTCGTGACCATTCGAGATGCACTAAAAAAACAAGATGTCAAAGTACAGGCCATGCATTATCCTTTACTTGGGTTTTTAGCCTTGCTAGATCTTACTCATCATCAATTGCAAGAAGTTATACATTTATATCATGAATTAAAGGATTTAAAATTATTAAAATGGCATCGTGAATTTGTTCTCTTTATGGCTGTGCAAATCATTATTTATCATATGGCGAAAGTACAAAAATCACTGTCTATGACGATTATGTCATCTATTGAATTATTAATTCAAGCTCAGCATGCTGCAATGATAGCAGCAGTTAGTGCAGCCGCCATTGCATCTAGTTCAAGCTCTTCGTGATAGAATGGGGGAGAACAATTATTTGGAGGTGCATTTGAAGGATGAAGGAAACAAAACTGTGGATTAACGGCCAATGGCAAGATGCGAAGGAAAGCTATGAGCTAAAATCACCATATAGTGGTGAGGCGATTGCCCGAGTGGCAAAAGCATCTATACAAGATGTGGAGAGAGCAATCGATGGTGCACAGCAAGCATTCCATTCGTTTAAAAAGACGACAGCCTACGAGCGTGCCGAAATTTTATATAAAGTCGTCGATTTAATGCGACAACGAAAAGAAGAGTTTGCAGAGATTTTAGCATTAGAGGCAGGAAAGCCTTTGACAGCAGGGTTAGCGGAGATTGATCGTACAATTGCCACCTATCAATTTGCAGCAGAGGGTGCCAAACAGCCTAAAGGTGAAACGGTACCGATGGATGCGGCACCTGGAGCAGGAGATCGTATAGGTTGGACAAAAAGGGAACCGTTGGGGGTAATTTCCGCTATTACGCCGTTTAATTTCCCGTTTAATTTAGTGGCCCATAAATTAGGCCCAGCATTTGCAGTAGGTAATACAGTTGTTTTAAAACCAGCAACCCAAACACCATTAAGTTCCCTTGTTATGGCAGAGATTTTCCGTGAAGCGGGTTTGCCAGATGGTGCGTTGCAAATTGTGACAGGAAGTGGTGGTGAGCTTAGCGATACTTTGGTTACACATCCTCACGTCAAAAAGGTGACGTTTACGGGTAGTGGAAAAGTTGGATTAGGTATTAAAGAAAAGATTGGCTTACGTAAAGTAACGTTAGAGCTTGGTTCTAATGCAGCAGTTATCGTCGAACCATCGACACCTTTTAATAAAATTATAAGTCGCTGTGTGAGCGGTGCTTTTAACTTTGCTGGACAAGTATGTATTTCGTTACAACGCATTTATGTACATTCTTCTATTATTGATGAATTCACAGAGGCATTTGTTGCGGAAACTGAGAAGCTAGTAGTAGGAGATCCTTTAGATAAAAATACAGATGTAGGTGCTATGATCAATCCGAATGAGGTTGGACGAATTAAAGAGTGGATTGAAGAAGCACAGGCACAAGGAGCAGTCATTGCAACTGGAGGAGTATTTACAGAACGAACGTTAACGCCCACTGTTATGACCAATGTGACAGCTGATATGAAAATCGTTTGTCAGGAAACATTCGCGCCAATCGTCTCAATTGTTTCATATGAAACATTAGATGACGCAATTCGACTTGTAAATGAGTCGGACCTTGGCTTAAATGCAGGTATTTACACGAATGTATTGCCAGATGCCTTATATGCAGCCGACGAATTACAGGCGGGTGCTGTCATTATTAATGATGTTCCGACATTCCGAGTAGATAATATGCCATATGGCGGTGTGAAGATGAGTGGGTATGGAAGAGAAGGAATTAAATGGGCCATTGAGGAAATGACAGATATGAAATTTATTACGATGAAAAAATCGTTCTAGATTTGCATAAGCTCTTTTTCTACGATACGATGACGAAAGAACATACATGAAGGGAAGTTACAAGGAATATGACAAACAATGCTGTACCCATGAGCCAATCACGTACGGTTCAATCGCGTCTCGTATTACCTCCAGACACAAACAATCACAATTCTATTTTCGGTGGAAGAGTGTTAGCTTATATTGATGAAATTGCTGCTATTACAGCAATGAAACATGCGAAGGGACTTGTAGTCACAGCTTCAATAGACTCAGTTGATTTTTTATCGGCTGCCCATGTAGGAGATATTCTTGAAATTGAAAGTATAGTTTCCTCTACAGGACGTTCTTCAATGGAGGTTTATGTTCGTGTTGTTTCTCGCAATATTGAAACTGGTGAGGAAAAATTAACGACAGAATCATTTGTAACAATGGTGGCGGTAAATGAAGAAGGAAAACCAGTACCCGTACCTGCAATTTATCCTGAAACAGATGAGGAAAAACGTTTATTTGAAACAGGGCCCGCAAGACGTGAGCATCGTAAACAAAAACGTGCATTGCCACATTGAGGAAAAAGGGAGCTTCACCTAAAGCGGTGCGGCTCCCTTTGTTATATTACCTATTTAGTTCATTGACTACATTAATGAGTGAGTCAGAAGAAGAGGAAACAAGTGTAGCCCCTTGTGATAATTCAGTAATTAAATTAGAAATGGCTGAAATATCTCTAGATGTATGAACATACTGCTGTTGAATGCCAGATACGGCATCAGCAATATCATTAAATGATTTAGATAAGTTTTCTTGCGTATTGACGCTATGTTGAATTTTTTGGTCAACATTAATAACTGAATTTGCCATCGTTGAAATATTACTTTCAGTTTCTTTAATGAGATGCGACACATTTTGGACAGCATTTTTTGTTTCTTCAGCAAGCTTTCGCACTTCCTCTGCCACTACCGCGAAGCCTTTCCCGTGTTCCCCAGCTCGAGCTGCCTCAATAGACGCATTTAAAGCTAATAAATTTGTTTGGTCAGCTATGCCCGTGACAAGTCCTACAATCTCGGAAATTTTTTGAGAGGAGGTACGTAATTGATTCATAGTCACCTCAAGGCTGTTGACACTTTGTAAAATAACTTGGATTAAATCATTTTGCTCTTGCAGTTGATGTTGCCCACGTCTTGATTTTTCCTGCGTATCTGCAACGAAGCTTAATCCCTGCTTTGTTGCCTCTGCGATATCATCCGTTTGTGAGGAAATTACTAACAATGATGCAGCTGTCTCTTCACTAATAGCGTTAAGTTCCTCTGCTGTACTTTGAATTGTCGTAACAAGAGCGTTTTTCGTTTGGTCAGCGGCTGTTCGGATACGGTCTTCCTCTTTTTCGTAAGCCTCGATCACAAGCTGTTGCTCAAAATTAATGATTTTGCAAAATGCATTAATGGCTCGAATGGCATCATTTTTTGAGATGTCCACTTCATTCACAAAATTTGTGAACGTTGAGGTAAGTGATTGAAAGGATGCTATATACCATTTTGATTGTAAGCCAATTCGTACATGGGCTTCAGCAATTGCTTTTCTTTCAGCGATATAGGCGTCATTAATATGACTTTCAAAAATATCGCTTAAATGCTTATGTAACGTAATTTTTAAACGATCTATATGCGAGGTTCTATTAATAATATCTATTAAATCTTGGCTCAAACTAATGGCTGCATAAAATTGCTCCACCATTGCAGGTATTAAATCCTTAGCTAACGGTTGTAGTTGCTTAATTATGGCTAAATCCTCAATTGTTAAATTTAAAAGCTGTAATTGCTTTTGAAGATTTGGATGATTTAAAACATCTAATTGTACATGGCCCTTAAAATTTTCAGGTGTTAATGTAATTGAGTAGCTAGAACTGCTGTTTTTTGAAAACCAACTCATTATTGTTTGCTCCATTCTTAATATCCATAATAATTGTGAGTAAAATGAACTTCTGAATTTGTTAGGTCTGTAAATTTGATAAACAATTGGTATTAAATCTATTTTACTATTATTTGCTGAATATTTGGTTAAAAATTTGGTTATTTCTTTATTTTTTTACTTTCTTGGCAGTTCTGTTAGTGCAGCAGAGTAAATTTGAATTTAAAGTGGGAAACCTGTAAAATACGAACTGTTTAAGGAGAATAAAACTGAACGTGAAAATAAATAGGAGGTACTAATATGGAGAAAAAACGCTTTAAATTCGTTATTCCAGTCATGGTCATTGTTGCAATAGGTTCCGTTTATATGCTACGAAACTATTATGCGGAAGTACCAGCTGTTGAACAGCTGTTAATTACAATTTGCGCTGCTTTAGGATCAGGGGTTTTAGCATACTTTTTATTCCCACAGCAGGGTGAAAATAAAATTGACGACCGCGGTCCTTATTAATAGTAATAACTGAAGCTGCTCGTTTTGATTGTTAAACGAGCAGCTTTTATGGATTAGGGCTTAAATAATTTAAACCAGCCTTTATGTTTAAAGATGGTAAGCATAGCGATGACAACAATAATCATAATGCCGAGGACAATAAAATAGCTGTATTGTCCATGTAGCTCAGGCATATTGTCAAAGTTCATCCCATAAACTCCAGCAATAAAGGTCAGTGGAATGAAGATGGTTGAGACGATTGTTAAAGTCATCATAATGCCATTCATTCGGCTTGAGCTCATAGCCATATAACTATCTCGCATATCTGCCGTCAGCTCTCGATTTGATTCAACCATTTCAGTTAGTTTTAGAAGATGGTCGTAAATATCTCCAAAATAAGCTCTTTCAGATTTGTTCAATGAAAAACGGTAAGAATTAAGTACTCGATATAAAAGGTCTCTCATCGGTAAAATGGCACGCCTTAAATCGAGCAAATCACTACGAAACTCGAAGACAATCTTCATGGCATTTACGTTGCTTTGGTATGTAAGTTCGCCTTCAAGTGCATTTAAATGATCTTCAATTTTATAAACAAGTGGGAAATAGCTATCAACAATTTTATCAATGGTTTGGTAGGTTAAGTAAACCGTGCCACGCTCCCAGTTTTTTGGCTGGCTTTCTAACAACTTTTGTACCTTTTCTATTTCAGGAACTGGGTTCTTATGAAATGTCACTATATACTTATTAGAGGTAAAAATATTTACCTCCTCTGCAGCTAATGACAGCTCGTTTAATCGATGAATGACGAAAAAATGAAAATCGTCATAAAAATCGAGTTTTGGACGTTGTAATCGCATCAAGCAATCTTCAATAGCTAGTGGGTGGAAATGAAAAAATGAATCTAGCAAAGATTCTTCCTCAGCAGTTGGACAATTAAAATCAATCCAGTACCACTCGAATTCTTGTTGATGTATGGATTCCAAAGGGAAATCCTTTAGTAATTTTTGTTTTTTTGTAATGCCAATGGTGCTTATCACAGCTTTCACCTCAAAGTATTTACTACAATATATATATTTAATGTTCTTCCTTTTTAAAGCATACCCATCCACCAAACAAAGTAGTGGCAAAAAATCTAGAAGGTTTTATAAAACCTGCTTCTTGTAATAATGTTAATATTTCTTTCTCAGGCATAAATGACAGAGCACGGATGGAATTTTCCATTTCTGCAACATCGGATGTAGAAAGTTTTGTATGTTGAAGCCAGTAGGAACGCCATAAATCGAATTGTAGTTCCGTTTCAATCGTACCAGGTTGACCGTATTTTGAAACAAGAGTAAAAGGTGCCCCTGGCTTTAAATGGTTGTAAATTTCTTTCAAAGTTGACAGCTTTTCTTCATAACCTTGAATAAAATGAAGGACGAGTACACAACTAGCTGCATCGAATGTGGTGGCTGGTAGCTGTGTATCCAGCAATGTCCCACGGTAGAATGACAGATCATTGGGTAACGATTGGAGACGCTCCCTTGCTATATCGAGCATAGATTCTGACGGATCAATACCCGTAAATGACCAATGCGGTCTTCCATCTGCTAGCTGTAATATTTCATTGCCACTGCCTGCACCAACAATCAACATATCAGCTTGCTCCTGTAATGTAGAACGATAAAAAGTTTGTATTAAACGAAGCATTGCATCATAGCTTGGTAGAGTACGGCGAATCCCCTTTTCATATTCATTTGCTAATGTGTGGTTAAATTCCATTTCTCATCACGACCTTTCAAAAAAAATTTTAAAAAACTCACTTTAAATTGAAACTATTACGGGTATAGTTCCGTAAATAGTAGTACATAAAACGATAGACAACGCATAAAGAAAGGGTTGATATATATGGAGAGTAAATGGTCTAAAGTAATCATACACGCAAGTTCGTTTTTTGCGCCATGGTTAGTTCCCATAATCTTCTTTTTAATTAGTACGGATGAGGAAGTGAAGGCAATTTCTATCCAAGCAATACTTTTCCAACTTGTCATGGCGGTTTTACTTGCTGTCTCTGGAGTCTTAAGCTTTTTCATCATTGGCATTCCATTTTTAATCGTTTTCGGTATTATGCTATTTGTAGTACCAATTATCGGTATCGTCAAAGCATTAACTGATGAGCCTTGGCGTTATCCAATTGTAGGTCGTTGGGTATAATTTTTATAGACGCAAGTATATGCTAGTTGCATATGCTTGCGTTTTTTCTATGGATAAAAAGGGTACATTAGGTGTAGGAAGCAAATAAGTGTGCTCGATAGCCATTAATTAATAAGTGCTATTTTCTACGCTTGAATATACTTTTTAAGGCATTTCATTTTTCTCTGGGCGAAATCATTGCAATTATTTTCAAGCGTTTTGTATAATATACTCAAAGAAAGTCAAAGATAGTCAAAGTCAGTGAAGCAAGCGAGGTGTATTCCTAAAATGCGTAATATATCAGACATCATAGAAGGTTACTTAAAGCAAGTACTTGAATTAGGTGGGGAAGGGCATATTGAAATAAAACGTAGTGAAATTGCAGATAAATTTCAATGTGTTCCGTCACAAATAAATTATGTCATTAATACAAGATTTACTGCCGAGCGAGGTTACCTTGTAGAGAGCAAGCGTGGTGGTGGTGGATACATTCGAATTTTACGTGTCCGCGCGAATTCACAGATTGATTTAATTGACGATGTTCTCCGGCATATTGAAGGTGGAGCATCGCAAACGATGGCAGAAGATTTAGTGTATCGACTCATCGACGAGCAGGTAATTTCAAAGCGAGAAGCGAAGTTAATGTTAGCAGCAATTGATCGCTCAACAATCGACTTACATCTTCCTTTAAGAGATATAATTCGAGCAAAAATATTGCGGGCGATGCTGACAACTATAAAATACGAGCAGCAGAAATAGTGAGGTGATGGAAATGATATGTGAACATTGTAAACAACGTAATGCGACAGTTACTGTAACACAAGTTCAAAATGGGCAAAAGGTGGAGCACCATTATTGTGACGTCTGCGCCTCACAGTTCCATCCATTTCATGCAGAGTTTAAACAAGAGCCAGTTTCTATACAACAGTTATTATCTAACTGGTTTGGCTCACCTACATGGCAAAAGGTGGGGGAAAAACAACAAACACAGCCACAACAGCAAACGTGTCCACAATGTGAATTTACGTATAAGCAATTTTTGAAAGAAGGTAAGTTTGGTTGCCCAAGCTGTTATGACACTTTTAGCGAACATTTACCTAAGCTCTTTAATCGGATACAGGCTGGTCCCCAACATATTGGTAAAATGCCAGGTGCCCATAGCAATGTGTATGTCATTAAAAAGCAAATTGAGGAAATCCGTAAACGCATGAAGTTCGCTGTAGATGAAGAACAATTCGAAGAGGCAGCAAAGCTTCGTGATGAAGTCAAAGAGCTTGAGAAGCAGCTACAATTTGAAGGTGGTGATGTGTCATGATGATTGAATCGTTTTTAGAGCGTGCTACACCTACTTGGATGCGTATTGAAGACGATTATTCTGACATTGTCATTAGTACACGTATTCGCCTTGCTCGAAATTTAGATGGATATCGTTTTCCATTATCGTTTTCAGAGAACGAGGCTTTACAGGTGGAACAGGCAGTTACACATGCAGTAAGCGATAGTCCAACGCTTCAAAATGATTATGCTTATTTTTCTATCAATGATTTAACACCTTTACAACGTCAAATTCTTGTAGAAAAGCATTTGATTAGTCCGCAGCTTGCAAAAAAAGAGCAGGTGGGCTCTGTGCTTCTGTCACAAGATGAATCGGTGAGTATTATGGTGAATGAAGAGGATCACTTGCGCATTCAATGTATGACCGCGAGTTTTCAGCTTCAAAATGCCTATGAACAAGCGAATAAGATTGACCGTATTCTAGAGAAGGTCTTACCTTATGCATTTCGAGATACCTTTGGCTATTTAACAAGCTGTCCTACGAATATTGGTACTGGGCTTCGGGCATCTGTGATGATGCATCTACCTGCTCTTACGTTAACCGGACAGATGAATCAAATTATAAATGCGATGACACGCTTAGGCATGACGGTAAGAGGTATATATGGTGAAGGAAGCGAAAATTTAGGGAACGTTTATCAAGTGTCTAACCAAATTACACTTGGAAAGACAGAAGAAGATATTTTAGCAGATATACAAAGTGTTGCTGAAAAAATTATACAAAAGGAACGGCATGCGAGAGGTAGGCTGATGGAAAAAGCTGAGCTTGCTTTAGAAGATCGAGTTTATCGAGCTTTAGGTACCCTTACTTATGCAAGAATTTTAACAAGTGAGGAAGCGGCTACCTGTCTTTCGAATGTTCGTTTAGGAGTCGACCTACAGTTGATTGACGGTATACTCGCAACAACTTTAAATGAGTGCGTCGTCAGTATGCAACCAGGTTTTTTACAGCATTATGCAGGTGAGGCATTACCGCCTGCTGAACGTGATCGTGTACGAGCAGAAATGCTTCGTGAGGCATTAATTCAAACACACACGAATAAGCCTAATAATGGGGAAAAAGGAGAGGATTTATATGATGTTTAATCGTTTTACACAACGCGCGCAAAAAGTATTACAGCTTGCTCAGGAAGAGGCTATTCGTTGGAAGCACGAATCCATTGGCACAGAGCACATTTTATTAGGGCTTATACGTGAAGGCGGCGGTATTGCTGCAAAAGCGTTAGAAGCTATTGATATTAGTCCTCAAATGATTGAAGCTGGTATTGAAGAATTAGTTGGTAAAGGTAAAGAAGATGTTGGTCCAATCGTTCACTATACGCCACGAGCGAAAAAAGTAATTGAACTATCGGTTGATGAATCTCGTAAATTAGGCCATTCGTATATCGGTACAGAGCATTTGCTGTTAGCCCTTATACGTGAAGGTGAAGGTGTAGCAGCTCGCGTCTTAAACAATGCAGGTGTGGGCTTAAATAAAGCACGTCAGCAAGTATTATTGTTATTAGGGAATAATGATAATGCGCAATCAGGTCAACAAGCGGCACAAGCTGCGAATACCCCTACATTAGATAGTTTAGCCCGTGATTTAACTCAAATTGCCCGTGAAGGCACGTTAGATCCTGTGATTGGTCGAAGCAAGGAAATTACACGTGTTATCGAAGTGTTATCGCGTCGTACAAAAAATAACCCTGTTTTAATTGGTGAGCCAGGTGTTGGTAAAACAGCAATTGCTGAAGGGTTAGCACAGCAAATTATTAATAATGAAGTACCAGAAATTCTTCGAGACAAACGTGTGATGACACTAGATATGGGAACTGTCGTTGCAGGCACAAAATATCGTGGGGAATTTGAGGACCGTTTGAAAAAAGTAATGGATGAAATCCGCCAAGCCGGAAATATCATTTTATTTATTGATGAATTACACACTTTAATCGGTGCAGGTGGTGCAGAAGGTGCAATTGACGCATCAAATATTTTAAAACCATCCTTAGCGCGTGGTGAGCTGCAATGTATCGGTGCGACAACGCTTGATGAATATCGTAAATATATTGAAAAAGATGCAGCATTAGAGCGTCGTTTCCAACCGATCCAAGTGGATGAACCAACGGTGGAAGAAGCAATTCTCATTATTCAAGGCTTACGAGATCGCTATGAAGCACATCACCGAGTGAAAATTACAGATGAAGCAATTGAAGCAGCGGCAAAAATGGGTGATCGATATATTTCTGACCGCTTCTTACCAGATAAAGCAATTGACCTGATTGATGAAGCAGGATCAAAGGTTCGCTTACGTTCATTCGCAGTGCCACCAAACTTAAAGGCACTTGAAGATAAGCTTGAAAATGTTCGCTCTGAAAAGAATGCTGCTGTATCAGGTCAAGAGTTTGAAAAGGCTGCTGCGTTAAGAGATACGGAGCAAAAGCTTAAAGATGAGATTGAAGCTACAAGAAAAAATTGGAAAGAAGAGCAAGGTAAAGCCGAGTCCAAAGTAACAGTAGATGATGTTGCAGCAGTTGTATCAATGTGGACAGGAATTCCTGTAGCTAAAATTGCTTCTGAAGAATCTTCAAAATTATTACAACTTGAAGAAGAGCTACACAAACGTGTGGTTGGGCAAGGGGAAGCAGTAGAAGCCATTTCCCGTGCGATCCGTCGTGCAAGAGCGGGCCTCAAAGATCCAAAACGACCAATCGGTTCATTTATTTTCTTAGGTCCTACTGGTGTTGGTAAAACGGAGCTTGCAAGAGCACTTGCTGAAGTGATGTTTGGTGACGAAGATGCTATGATTCGTGTCGATATGTCTGAGTACATGGAGAAACATTCAACTTCTCGTTTAGTAGGTTCACCTCCAGGCTACGTAGGCTTTGATGATGGTGGTCAATTGACTGAAAAGGTTCGTCGTAAACCATATTCTGTTGTATTACTAGATGAAATTGAAAAAGCACACCCTGATGTTTTCAATATTCTCCTGCAAGTTCTTGAAGATGGTCGATTAACGGACTCTAAGGGGCGTGTAGTAGACTTCCGCAACACAGTAGTGATAATGACTTCTAACGTCGGCGCGGATGCTCTTAAATATCAAAAAAGCCTTGGTTTTAACGTAGGTGGTGCAGATTCTAAACATAAAGATATGAAGAGTACGATGCTCGAAGAATTGAAAAAAGCATTCCGTCCAGAATTCTTAAACCGTATTGATGAAATGATTGTGTTCCATTCATTAGAAAAAGAGCATTTAAAAGAAATCATTGCGATGATGGGGAACGCTCTAACAAAGCGGTTGAAAGAACAGGATATTTCATTAGAATTAACAGATGCAGCGCTTGAAAAAATTGCTCAGGAGGGCTACGACCCTCAATACGGTGCACGTCCACTACGTCGAGCATTACAAAAACAAGTGGAAGACCGATTATCAGAAGAATTATTAAAGGGTAATGTGGAGAAGGGTAATCATGTTATCATTGATTATGTAAATGACGAGTTTATTGTGAAGAAAAAAGAGGGAGTTTCTATCTCTAAATAATTTCAAACTAAAGACAGTAAGGCATTAAGTGCCAAGCTGTCTTTTTTTTTGTACAATTAATATAAGAACAAATATTCGAGGTGAAAGAAAGTTGGCAAAGAAAAAAACGAAATTTGTATGTTCAGGCTGTGGCTATGAATCGGCAAAATGGATGGGAAGATGTCCAGGCTGTGGAGAATGGAATAAAATGGTGGAGGAAGTAGAAGTTATAGCGAAAGGACCAAGAGGGGCATTCCAGCATTCTGCTACAGTTACTCAAAAGGCAATCCCCATTATTCAGGTCGAAGCTAGTGAAGAGTCTCGAGTGGCGACAGAAATGGGCGAGCTGAATCGTGTATTAGGCGGTGGTATTGTGCCTGGCTCTCTAGTATTAATAGGTGGCGATCCTGGGATTGGGAAATCAACATTATTACTACAAGTTTCAGCTTTGCTCTCAAATAAAGGCCATCGCGTGCTGTATATTTCAGGTGAGGAGTCTATTCGTCAAACGAAGCTACGAGCAGAGCGTTTAGGGGTAATCTCTCAAGAGCTGTACATTTATTCCGAAACGAATCTTGAGTTTTTGAATCAAACGATTGAGGAAGTACAGCCGAAATTTGTCATTGTCGATTCCATACAAACGGTCTTTCATCCAGAGGTAACAAGTGCGCCAGGTAGTGTATCTCAGGTACGTGAGTGTACAGCTGAGCTTATGCGAATAGCTAAAACAAAAGGGATTGCTATATTCTTAGTTGGGCATGTTACGAAAGAGGGGCAAATCGCAGGGCCTCGAATTTTAGAACATATGGTGGATACAGTCCTATATTTTGAAGGCGAAAGACATCATAATCATCGTATTTTACGAAGTCAAAAAAACCGCTTTGGCTCTACCAATGAAATTGCTATATTTGAAATGCTACAGGGTGGTTTAAAAGAGGTGCTGAACCCATCTGAGCTATTTTTGCAGGAGCGTTCACAAGGGGCTGCGGGTTCCACGATTGTTGCCTCGATGGAGGGAACAAGGCCAATACTCGTTGAAATTCAGTCGCTAGTGACGCCTACAAGCTTTAATTACCCTAAACGGATGGCAACCGGGGTAGATCAAAATAGAGTGCAATTGCTGATGGCTGTGCTTGAAAAGCGTATGGGTCTCATGCTACAAGCACAGGATGCATATATTAAAGTTGCTGGTGGTGTGAAATTGGACGAACCTGCTATAGATTTAGCTGTTCTGACAAGCATCGTGTCTAGCTTTAAGGATCAGGCTGTAAGGGCAACCGATTGCTTTATTGGTGAAGTGGGTCTGACAGGAGAGGTACGTCGAGTATCCCGTATCGAGCAGCGTGTCATTGAAGCGGCGAAGCTTGGTTTTAAAAAAGTCTTCATTCCTGCATCAAATATAGGTGGTTGGGATTTTCCGCAAGGGATTGAAATTGTCGGTGTAGAAACAATAAAGGATGCATTAAATGCCTGTTTTAGAGAGTTATAGGAAAACCATGCATGTTAGATACTATTCTGACATGCATTTCCTTCATTTTGACGTAAAAAGTGGGAAACTCAAGTAAAGGAATAGGCGTCCTAGTTAATGCAGGGTGAAAGTGTGGTTGGAAAGAGAGAGTTAAATAATGATAATCTGATGGGCTGAAGAAGGATTTTCTATAATAAACTATGTATAATCTTAACTAACAATAGGAGGTGACAGCTTGTGAAAAAATTTGTTCAGATAGCTTTTTTACTGATTGGAGGAGCATTGGGCCTTGTTTTCTTACCGCCATTATACGAATTGCTTCATTTATCATCTAATCCTTGGCTTGATAATCCTTACGTATCAGTAGCATTAGGAGCGCTTTTACTGTTTACATTGTCATTCGCGTTTTCCGATTATTTTGTGAAGCTCATTAGCTGGATGGAAGAGGTCCTGTTTAAGGTTCCGGTCGGAGATTTGTTATTTGGTACGCTTGGCCTAATAATAGGGCTAATTGTAGCGTATTTTTTAGGCTTTGCTATTAATAGTGTGAAGTTCCCTGTTATTACAGAGGTAGTCCCTATTATCCTGTCATTCGTATTAGGATATCTAGGCTTCCGTTTAGGTTTTAGAAAAAGGGATGAATTAATCCAGCTTTTTACCTTACGTAGTAATCAGACAAAGAAAAAAGTTGCTGAGGGTAATGAAATTCAAGAGGTGCGAGGAAGTTACAAATTGTTAGATACAAGTGTCATTATTGATGGCCGCATCGCAGATATTTCTGAAACAGGATTCATTGAAGGAATCTTAATTGTGCCTCAATTTGTCCTAACAGAGCTTCAGCATATTGCTGATTCCTCAGATACATTAAAGCGCACAAGAGGTCGTCGAGGCTTAGATATTTTAAGGAAATTACAGGATGAACGTAATACGAACGTAGAGATTACAGATGAGGATTTTGAGGATGTGCAAGAGGTAGATTTAAAACTTGTACGACTGGCAAAAAAAATGGGGACTGATACACAAATTGTCACAAATGATTTTAACCTTAATAAAGTATGCGAGCTACATCATGTAAAAGTATTAAATATAAATGATTTAGCGAATGCCGTAAAGCCTGTCGTTATTCCAGGTGAAGATATGCAGGTGGTAGTCATTAAAGATGGCAAAGAGCATAATCAAGGAGTAGCCTATTTAGACGATGGTACAATGATTGTTGTGGAAGGCGGTCGTAGCTATATAGGACAGGCAATAACGGTAACAGTAACAAGTGTGCTGCAGACGTCAGCAGGTCGTATGATATTTGCAAAGCCGAAGGACGATTAGGAAGTGAAAACATGCAGTATGAAGTAGTTTTACCTGCCGCAGGAAGTGGAAAACGTATGGGGGCAGGACAAAATAAATTGTTTTTAAAACTTTTAAAGAAGCCTATCCTGATACACACGTTAGAGGTCTTTCAACAGGACCCTTTTTGCACAGGTATTTGGCTAGCAGTAAAACCAGAGGAGCGTATTTATATACAAGAATTGCTCGATGAATATCGTATTACGAAAGTCAAAGGTTTACCTGATGGTGGTGCTGAACGACAGCATTCTGTACATTCATGTATGAAGGAAATGGAACAGGTAGACATCGTGCTTGTTCATGATGCGGCAAGACCTTTTATTACACATGCTATTATCGCCAATCTTGTGCAAAGTGCCCACGACTTTGGTGCAGCCATTGCAGGTGTCCGAGCAAAGGACACAATGAAAAAAGTTCGTAATGGTGTCATTGAGGAAACAGTAGATCGCGACAGCTTATGGATGATTCAAACGCCTCAAGCCTTCCGTTTTGACTTAATTGTTGAGGCAGAGGATGTTGCTGAAAAAGTAGGTTTTCTTGGTACCGATGAAGCAATGCTAGTTGAGCGTCTTGGTCACATAGTGCATATTGTGGAAAGCAGCTACGAGAATGTAAAAATGACGACACAAGAGGATTTGCTATTTGGAGAAGCTATTTTACGAAAACGAGCATTGCAATTAAATGAATAGTGACTAGTTTAAAAATCTCATTAGTGATAGTTGCTAATGGGATTTTATATTGATGCTTAAGAATGGGACATGTTTATTTTTCAGTGGTCGTCCTAACGCCTGTTGTAATAATGATTGGTTAGCTTGGAAAAACTATAAGCCAGTACACCAAGGAGTAATGGATCTGTTGGTATAAGAAAATGCTGACTATTTGCTATCAGCTCAATTTCCTAGGAAATATGTTAAAATGTGAGGGTATAATAGTGACTAAATAGATAAAAGTGAAGGAAGGTGAATGAGACTGCATTTTAGGCAAACTAGGAGAATTATCCATATGTATGGCTAACGTAGTCTCTCTATCATATGTTTCGAATTGGACAAGGTTTTGATGTACATGCATTTGAAGAAGGGCGTCCGTTAATTATCGGTGGTATTACTATTCCACATGAAAAAGGGTTAGTTGGACACTCAGATGCAGATGTATTATTACACACAGTTACAGATGCAGCGCTAGGAGCAATTGGAGAAGGAGATATTGGACGTCATTTTCCAGACACAGATCCAGCTTTTAAAGACGCAGATTCAGCAAAATTATTAGAATACATTTGGAAAATTGTTGAGGATAAAGGATATATTCTAGGTAATGTCGATTGTACAATTATGGCTCAACGACCAAAAATGGCACCATATATTGAGCAAATGCAAAATCGTATTGCAGAATTGTTACATGCTGAGCCGTCACAGGTAAATGTCAAAGCGACAACAACTGAACGTCTAGGTTTTACTGGACGTGAAGAAGGTATAGCAGCGATGGCAACAATTCTTTTGATGAAGAAATAAATGTGAGTGAACTCTGCTTTTATTTCCAGTTACAGAGTGGTAAAATGAACAAAGTCAATTTTTGATCGAAAATTTAGGAGGCTTTTAATATGACGAAAGAAGTTCGCGTTCGTTACGCGCCATCTCCAACAGGTTTTTTACATATCGGTGGGGCGCGTACAGCATTATTCAATTATTTATATGCAAAACATCATAACGGTAAATTCATTGTACGTATTGAAGATACGGATATTGAACGTAATGTAGAGGGTGGAGAAGCATCTCAGTTAGATAACCTAAAATGGTTAGGTATTGAATATGATGAGTCCATTGATATTGGTGGACCTTATGCGCCTTATCGTCAAATGGAGCGTCTTGATATTTATAAAGAGCACGCTGAAAAACTATTAGCGCAAGGTGCAGCCTACAAATGCTTCTGTTCTTCAGAAAAACTGGAAGCATCTCGTGAGGAACAAAAAGCAAGAGGTGTAGCAGCTCCTACTTATGATGGTACATGCCGTCATCTCTCAGCTGAGGAAGTTGCAGCTAAAGAAGCAGCGGGTGAGCCATACACAATTCGTATGCGTGTACCAGAAAATGTAACATATGATTTTGAAGATTTAGTTCGTGGACAAGTTACATTTGAATCTAAAGACATTGGCGACTGGGTAATTGTAAAAGCAAACGGTATTCCAACGTATAACTATGCTGTAGTTCTAGATGATCACTTCATGGAGATTTCTCACGTTTTCCGTGGTGAAGAGCATTTATCTAATACGCCAAAACAAATGATGATTTTTGATGCATTTGGTTGGGAGTATCCGCGCTTCGGTCATATGACGTTAATTATTAATGAGAACCGTAAAAAGCTATCAAAACGTGATGAGTCCATTATTCAATTTGTCACTCAATATAAGGATTTAGGGTATCTTCCTGAAGCAATGTTCAACTTCTTTGCTTTACTTGGCTGGTCTCCAGAAGGGGAAGAGGAAATTTTCTCTAAAGAAGAATTTATCAAGATCTTTGATGAAAAACGTCTTTCTAAATCACCATCTATGTTCGATAAACAAAAGTTGACATGGATGAATAATCAATATATTAAAAAACTATCTTTAGAAGAAGTAGTAGCTTTATCATTACCACATTTACAAAAAGCTGGACTTTTACCAGATGAACTTTCAGCAGTGCAACATGCATGGGCAACAGATTTAATTGGGCTTTACCATGACCAAATGAGCTTTGGTGCAGAGATTGTTGAATTATCTAGCCTATTCTTTAAAGACCATATTGAATATGATGAAGAAGCCAAAGCTGTTTTAGCAGGAGAGCAAGTACCAGAGGTAATGGCTGCATTCAAAGCACAGCTCGAAGAATTAGAAGAATTTACGCCAGATGCGGTAAAAGCAGCTATTAAAGCTGTGCAAAAGGCAACAGGTCATAAAGGTAAAAATTTATTTATGCCAATCCGTGTTGTCACAACGGGTGAAACACATGGACCGGAGCTTCCCAATGCTATCTGCTTAATTGGCAAAGAGAAAGCAATTGATCGTGTAGAAAAATTTGCGCAATAAATAGAAATCCATTGACAATTGATTCTTGCGTTGTAAAATGTATTTACATTGAAAAAGCGTTGATAAGGAGAAGTAAGTGGCGCACGCTCTAAAGAGAGGACCATCACCGGCTGAAAGTGGTCTGAGTCTAGGCAAAACTGAAATGCACCTTTGAGCATAAAGCTGAACTATAGTAGGCTTTATCGATTCGTTCTCGTTAAAGAACGACCAGAGTGGGAGGCTTTTTGCCTTCAATCAGAGTGGAACCACGCAAATTTAAGCGTCTCTGTCATTCCTTTTTGGGATGATAGGGGCGTTTTTTATTTTATCTTCATTCTTTGATGAAGAGGGAGGCATTCAAACAAACATACCACATCATCTTAGGCAGAGAATTCTAAAGAAAGTTGACGACAGTGTCGGTTCTGTGTAAAGGGTTTCTAGGAATTTGAGCAAGAACAACATAAAAAGGGGGAGTTTTTTGTGTTTAAAAGGATGAAAGAAGATGTGGAAACAATTTTTGAGAATGATCCAGCTGCGCGAAGTGTATTGGAAGTGGTATTAACATATTCCGGTTTGCATGCCACATGGGCTCATCGAGTGGCTCATTGGTTCTTTAAAAAACGCTTTTATTTTATGGCTCGTGCCATTTCACAAATAAGCCGCTTTTTTACTGGTATTGAAATTCATCCTGGTGCGAAAATCGGCCGCCGCTTTTTTATAGACCATGGTATGGGTGTTGTGATTGGTGAAACATGTGAAATCGGTGATAATGTGACTTTGTACCAGGGGGTAACTCTAGGTGGTACAGGGAAAGAAAAAGGAAAACGACACCCTACATTAGAGGATAATGTCCTTGTAGCAACAGGCGCTAAAGTTTTAGGTTCTATTACAATTGGCGAGAATAGTAAAATTGGTGCGGGGTCAGTTGTTTTAAAAGAGGTGCCTCCAAATGCCACTGTGGTCGGTATACCTGGTAAAATAGTAATTAAAGATGGAGTTCGTCTAGAGAAAAAACTAGATCATCAAAATATTCCTGATCCTGTAGAAGAACGTTGTCAAGCTTTTGAGAAGCAAATTGTTATATTAAGACAGGAAATTGAACGCTTACAAAAGGAGAGAGAGACACAATGAGTATTCAAATTTTCAACTCATTATCAAGACAAAAAGAAACCTTTGTTCCGCTAGAAGAAGGCAAAGTAAAAATGTATGTCTGCGGGCCTACCGTTTATAACTATATCCATATCGGGAATTCACGTCCTGTTATAGTTTACGACACAGTCCGTCGCTATTTCCAATATAAAGGCTATGATGTAAAGTTTGTTTCCAATTTTACGGATGTAGACGATAAAATTATTAAGGCTGCCAATGAGCTTGGTGAAGAAGTTCATGAGTTAACAGAGCGCTTTATAGCTGCGTACTTTGAAGATGTTACTGCATTAGGGTGCAAAAAAGCCGATGTTCATCCACGTGTAACAGAGCATATGGCTGATATTATTCAATTTATCCAAGTTTTAATTGAAAAAGGCTATGCTTATGAGTCAGCAGGTGATGTGTATTACCGCACGCGCAAGTTTAATGGCTATGGTAAATTATCACATCAATCCGTAGATGATTTAAAAATTGGTGCACGTATAGAAGCTGGTGAGAAAAAAGATGATGCATTAGATTTTGCTTTATGGAAAGCAGCGAAGCCAGGTGAAATTTTCTGGGAAAGTCCTTGGGGCAATGGTCGTCCTGGTTGGCATATTGAATGTTCAGTAATGGCTCGTGAGCATTTAGGAGATACTATTGATATTCACGCTGGTGGGCAGGATTTAACTTTCCCACACCACGAAAATGAAATTGCACAGTCAGAAGCTCACAATGATAAAACATTTGCACGTTATTGGATGCATAATGGTTATATTAATATTGATAATGAAAAGATGTCTAAATCTCTTGGGAATTTTATTTTGGTGAATGATATTCGTAAACAAATTGATCCACAGGTGCTTCGCTTCTTTATGCTATCTGTTCATTATCGTCATCCAATTAATTTTGCGAAGGATTTAGTAGAGGCAGCTTCAGCTGGCTTAGAGCGCATTCGTACAGCCTACAACAATGTGAAGCATCGTCTTACGACTACTGTAAGCTTAGGCGATCACTCAGATGAGTGGCTGAATAAAATTACTGAGCAAAAGGCACAGTTTGAAGAGGCCATGGATGATGATTTTAATACAGCTAACGGGATTTCGGTATTATTTGAGTTAGCTCGTATTGCTAATATTTATTTAAATGAAACGAATACTTGCAAAAAAGTGTTAGAAACATTTATTGAAACTTTTGAAGTACTAGGTGACGTCTTAGGTATCGAATTTGCAAAAGAAGAAGAATTATTAGACGAAGAAATTGAAGCACTACTACAAGAGCGTGTAGAGGCACGTAAGAATCGTGATTTTGCTCGTTCTGATGAGATTCGTGACCATTTGCAAGCCCAAGGTATCATTTTAGAAGATACGCGACAAGGAACTAGATGGAAACGAGGGTAATTAAGTTGGATAAACTTCGCAATGAAGATGTTAAGCAATTAAATGCGTTGGCGTTAGCCTATATGGGTGACGCCGTATTGGAGCAAAAGATACGAGAACACTTGCTTCGTTCAGGTCGAGTTAAACCGAATACACTTCATCGAGAGGCAACGCGTTACGTTTCGGCAAAGGCACAATCTATGATTGTTCATCGTATGATGGATGAGAATTATTTAACAGAGGAGGAGTTGGCAGTGTTCCGTCGTGGACGTAATGCCAAGTCCGGCTCTGTACCAAAGAATACAGATGTCCAAACTTATCGAAATAGCTCTGGCTTTGAGGCGGTACTTGGTAGTTTATATTTATTAAATGAACTTGAACGCGTGTATGAAATCATTGCATATGCTATTCAAATAATCGAGGAATCGAAAGGAGTGTAGAAAGAATGACAGAACAAAATGGAGAAATTATTGCCGGTAAAAACCCAGTGTTAGAAGCACTTCGTTCAGGACGCGATATGAATAAAGTATGGATTGCAGAGGGGGTAAAAAAATCGGGTGTCAATGAACTGCTAGATCTAGCTCGAGAACGTGGAGTGATCGTTCAGTTTGTTCCGAAAAAGAAGGTCGACCAATTATCAAGTGCAAATCATCAAGGTATTGTTGCTTCTGTTGCAGCATATAAGTATGCTGAACTGGAGGATTTATTTGCTGCAGCCGCAAAAAAACAAGAAGATCCCTTTTTCTTAATCTTAGACGAGCTTGAAGATCCACATAACCTAGGTTCTATTATGAGAACAGCTGATGCAATAGGAGCGCATGGTATTATTATTCCAAAGCGCCGTTCAGTAAGTTTAACAGCTGTCGTGGCGAAGTCTTCAACAGGCGCTATTGAACATGTCCCTGTAGTACGTGTAAACAATCTGGCTCAAACAGTGGATGAACTAAAAGAACGAGGTATATGGATTGCTGGTACAGACGCGAAGGGCTCTGTAGACTATCGGAAAATGGATGCAACATTACCATTGGCTATCATTATCGGTAGTGAGGGTAAGGGAATGGGTCGCTTATTAAAAGAGAAATGTGACTTCTTGTATCATTTACCGATGGTAGGGCATGTGACATCACTGAATGCTTCAGTGGCAGCAGCATTATTAATGTACGAAGTGTATCGTAAGCGTCAAGAAGCGAATGAGTAACAATGAAAAACATTTTGCTAGTTGATGGCTATAATATGATTGGGTCCTGGAAAGAGCTTCGACCATTGCGGGATACAAATTTTGAGGATGCTCGCAAAAGGTTGATAGAACTTATGGCTGAATATAAAGCAGCTATGGGGTGGCGCGTAATTATTGTTTTTGACGCACATCTAGTACCAGGCGTAGAGCAATCTTATTTAGAAAGTGATGTTGAAGTCATTTATACTCGGAAAAATGAAACAGCAGATGAACGTATTGAAAAAATGACGCATGAACTTAAGGCTAGAAATGTACAAATACACGTAGCAACTTCCGATATGGCAGAGCAAAGTGTGATCTTTGGTAATGGAGCTTTGAGAAAATCAGCGAGAGAACTAGAAATAGATACAAGCATTATCCAGCATAAAATATCTCATGCTGTAAAAAGGAAACATGAAAGTAGACCACCTTCACGTATAGAATTAAAGCCGGATGTGGCGATAGCATTCGAAAAATGGAGACGTGGATTGAAATGATTGATTGACGCATATTTTCCATTTCCGTTATACTGTTCCTAATTATCTGTTGTGGCTGAGGTGATACCATGTTTAAAAATAGCATTGTACAAGTGACACAAGATTTTGAACGATTCAATGATGAAGAGCTTATTGAAATGGTGCATCAAGGTAATACAGATGCGTTGGATTATTTAATTACGAAATACCGTTTGTTAGTTAGGGCGAAGGCAAGATCCTATTTCTTAATTGGTGCTGATAAGGAAGATATTGTGCAAGAGGGCATGATTGGTTTGTATAAAGCGATTCGTGATTTTAAAGGGGATAAGCTTGCTTCTTTCCGGGCATTTGCTGAGCTATGTATTACAAGGCAAATTATTACCGCTATTAAAACGGCTACTAGGCAAAAGCATATACCTCTCAACTCCTATGTTTCTTTGGACAAGCCCATTTTTGATGAAGAATCAGACCGAACGCTAATGGATGTTTTAACAGGCGCTATCATGGATGATCCAGAAGAATTAATAATTCATAGAGAAGAATTTGGATATTTAGAAGAAAAGATGAGTGAGATTTTAAGTGAACTAGAGTTACAGGTTTTAGCTCTATATCTAGATGGCCGATCATATCATGAAATTTCTGCAAAATTAAATCGTCATGTGAAATCCATTGATAATGCTTTGCAGCGGGTGAAGCGCAAATTAGAGCGACATTTAGTCCTTGAGGAAATGTCTTAGAGGTCATAGGCTTTATTGACATTGACAAATATAGGTGTTAGTCTTAAAAAGATAAAGTGCCGAAAAAGGTGAGTGTATGGCAAAAAAAGTCGTGCTAAATTGCGAGAAATGTGGATCGAGAAATTACACGTTCCCGGCTAAAGAAGGCTCCACTGTACGCCTCGAATTAAAGAAATTTTGCTCGCATTGCAATGAACATACAGTGCATAAACAAACGTTATAAAATGATATGTAAATAGACAGATTTTGATTGATTCGGAGGTTAAGCTAGAATGGGCAAGATCAAAGGCTTTTTCAGTGATGTAATGTCAGAAATGCGCAAAACAAGCTGGCCGAAAAGTAAAGAGCTGACTAAATATACAGTCGTTGTAATTTCAACTGTTGTCGTTATGGCTTTATTTTTTGTGTTAGTTGACTTAGGTATTTCATCATTATTCCGCTGGTACTTAGATTTATAATTTAGTAAATAGCATGTTAATACTTATGAAATAGCCCGTCCATTGCAATAACGGGTTTTTTCGTTTGTTTTATCTTCATTCAGCAGGTAATTCTATCTTTATGTGCAAGTGATATGGATGAAGTGAATGGCAGTAAGTTAATCTCATTATGATAAGTATGATAGTAGCGATAGATGACTATGCTAGTTTCGATACATATCTTCAGGCTTTCTTTATAGGAAAAGGCTATGTTTATATGAGATGTTTGTGAAAAGGGTAAGGATTGCATCTAGCATATCGCGATTCATTTTCACTTTTATTTGTAAGGGAGGGACGGACGAGGAGTCCTAGTAGTTATGGAGAAAAATTGGTATGTTGTTCATACGTATTCAGGGTATGAGAACCGAGTAAAAGCAAACCTAGAAAAACGTGTAGAAACAATGGGAATGCAAGATAAAATCTTCCGAGTGATTGTTCCTGAGCATGAGGAAACAGAAATGAAGGATGGGAAAAAGCGTACGATGATGCGTAAAGTTTTCCCAGGTTATGTATTAGTAGAGCTTATTATGACAGATGATTCTTGGTATGTAGTGCGTAATACGCCGGGTGTAACAGGCTTTATCGGGTCCTCTGGTGGAGGAGCAAAACCAACACCTTTACTACCTGAAGAAGCGGATCGTCTATTACAACAAATGGGTATGACTGATAAGATTGTTGAAGTGGACATCTCTATTGGTGAGGCAGTTGAAGTATTAGAAGGGCCGTTCGCTCATTTCCAAGGACGTGTTGAAGAAATTGACACAGAAAAAGGAAAAATAAAAGTGTCAGTTGATATGTTTGGTCGCGAAACAATTATGGAGCTAGACTTCGAACAAATTCAAAAATTATAGTACAATTTCTAGAACTGTGACATGCCAATTGGTAGACGTTTCGCAGATTTTGTTAATTACTACTTGCTTAAAAAAATTAAAAGTGGTATCATTTCATAGGTCAGACTGTCATACTTTTGTTTGACGTCTGTAATGATAATTTTAATGTTATCGGCACTTAGCTGACAGACAGATATTGAGTGGGAGGGGCAACCCAATTACCACATCACGGACTTAAGGAGGTGTGTCTCGTGGCTAAAAAAGTTATTAAAGTTGTAAAACTTCAAATCCCTGCTGGTAAAGCTAATCCAGCTCCACCGGTTGGTCCTGCATTAGGTCAAGCAGGTGTGAACATCATGGGATTCTGTAAAGAATTCAACGCGCGTACTGCTGATCAAGCTGGTCTTATTATTCCAGTTGAAATTTCAGTATTCGAGGATCGTTCTTTCACTTTCATTACAAAAACTCCACCTGCAGCAGTTCTACTTAAAGTAGCAGCTGGTATCCAATCTGGATCTGGTGAACCAAATCGTAAAAAAGTGGCAACGGTTAAACGTGATAAAGTTCGCGAAATCGCTGAAACTAAAATGCCAGACCTTAACGCTGCTTCAGTAGAAGCTGCTATGTTAATGGTAGAAGGTACTGCACGAAGCATGGGTATTGTTATCGAAGACTAATCCCAGTTACTTGATGTTTTGTTTTTTGGAAGGTTGCGAAGTTTCTTTGTGAACACGCAACCTTTATTCGTGGGAGGTAAAATCCGTTATAACCACAATCAAGGAGGAAATATATAATGGCTAAAAAAGGTAAAAAACTGCAAGATGCAGCTAAATTAATTGATCGTAACTCACTATACAGTGCACAAGAAGCAATCGAACTTGCTCAAAAAACTAGCACAGTAAACTTCGACGCTACTGTAGAAGTTGCTTTCCGCTTAGGTATTGATACTCGTAAAAACGACCAACAAATCCGTGGTGCAGTAGTACTACCAAACGGTACTGGTAAAACTCAACGCGTATTAGTATTCGCGAAAGGTGAAAAACTTAAAGAAGCAGAAGCAGCTGGTGCTGATTATGTAGGTGATGCAGAGTACATCCAAAAAATCCAACAAGGTTGGTTTGATTTCGATGTAATCGTAGCAACTCCTGACATGATGGGTGAAGTTGGTAAACTTGGTCGTGTATTAGGACCTAAAGGCTTAATGCCAAACCCTAAAACTGGTACAGTTACTTTCGATGTAACAAAAGCTATCGAAGAAATCAAAGCTGGTAAAGTAGAATACCGTGCTGATAAAGCTGGTATCATCCACGCTCCTATCGGTAAAGTTTCTTTCTCTGCAGAAAAATTAGTAGAAAACTTCTTAGCTGTATTTGATGTAGTTCAAAAAGCGAAACCTGCTGCAGCTAAAGGTACTTACATGAAATCTGTAAATATTACAACTACAATGGGTCCAGCTGTTAAAATTGACGCTGCTAACGTAGTAGTAAAATAATTTAAATATATATATTGACAACAGCAATGATTACATGATATAATCATTGCTGTTGTGAATTATCCATTTGTACCGTAGACAGTAGGAGTGACATGTCACTTAATGTTCCTACCGAGGACATCGGAATTCAGATTCTTATTTAAAGATGATGACTTTCAGCCTCTGTGTCTATTTGACGTAGGGGCTTTTCTTTTGTCGGTATAAATGACCCATTCTAATAGGAGGTGTCATCATGAGCAAAGCAATCGAAAACAAACAAGTACAAGTTCAAGAGATTACTGAGAAATTCCAAAACGCTTCTTCTGTAGTAGTAGTGGATTACCGTGGTCTTAATGTTGCACAAGTAACAGAGCTTCGTAAACAACTTCGTGAAGCTGGCGTTGAGTTCAAAGTATACAAAAACACTTTAACTCGTCGTGCTGCTGAAGCTGCTGGTCTTGAAGGAATCAACGACGTATTAGTTGGTCCTAACGCAATTGCGTTCTCAAATGAAGATGTTGTAGCGCCTGCTAAAATCATCAACGAGTTCGCTAAGAAAAACGAAGCTTTAGAAATTAAAGCAGGTATTATCGAAGGTACAATCTCTTCTGTTGAAGATGTTAAAGCACTTGCAGAACTTCCATCACGCGAAGGTCTACTTTCTATGCTTTTATCTGTACTTCAAGCTCCAGTGCGTAACTTCGCACTTGCAACAAAAGCTGTTGCAGATCAAAAAGAAGAACAAGGCGCGTAATTTAATACGTCCAAAAACTTCCGCGGCTTGACCGCAAAAAAATAAAACATTATCCAATTAGGAGGAAATTATAATGAACAAAGAGCAAATCTTAGAAGCTATCAAAGCTATGACAGTTCTTGAATTAAACGATTTAGTAAAAGCTATCGAAGAAGAATTCGGTGTAACAGCTGCTGCTCCTGTAGCAGTAGTTGCTGGTGGTGCTGCTGCAGCTGAAGAGAAAACAGAATTCGACGTAGTATTAGCATCTGCTGGTGCAGAAAAAATTAAAGTAATCAAAGTGGTTCGCGAAATCACTGGTTTAGGTCTTAAAGAAGCTAAAGAAGTAGTAGATAACGCTCCTAAAGCTCTTAAAGAAGGCGTTTCTAAAGATGAAGCTGAAGAAATCAAAACTAAACTTGAAGAAGTTGGCGCATCTGTAGAAGTTAAGTAATCTCGCGTTACTTTTAAACAAAAGGAAAGCTCGTCATATTGGCGAGCTTTTTTCTTCATTCTGAGGAGGCGTGAAAATGTCAGATCACTATTATACAAGTAATCCTCAAACTGAGAGTAAACCTCGTCATTGGACATTTCAATTACTAGGGCATTCGTTTTCATTTGAAACGGATGCAGGTGTATTTAGTAAAAGCGAAGTAGATTTTGGATCCCGTGTTTTAATAGACGCTTTTCAAATGCCTAATATTGATGGTGCAATTTTTGATATAGGGTGTGGATATGGGCCGATAGGATTATCCATCGCCAAAGCGAATCCAGACCGTACCGTTTGTATGATGGATATAAATGAACGTGCAGTTGCGCTTTCGCAAAAAAATGCGCAAGTGAACGGTGTTCAAAATGTACGAATATTTGTGAGTGACGGCCTATCGATGGTTGATAAAGATATAGAAGCAGCAGCTATCTTAACGAATCCGCCAATTCGTGCAGGGAAGGAAACGATTTTCCGCTTTTACGATGGAGCTTATGATAGACTAGTGTCATCTGGAGAGCTTTGGGTAGTAATTCAGAAGAAACAAGGAGCGCCATCGACAGTAAGTTACCTAGAGGGTAAATTTTCCGAAGTCGATGTTGTCGAGAAGAAAAAAGGATACTGGATAATACGAGCAAAAAAATAAATGAAATATGTATAATTTATTGACTTGACAAATCGGCTATGATAATATGATACAATGCAAAAATATTATTTTGAGGTCGTATGCCCTTTTTGTATAGAATTGTTTTAATATGGGTATACTTGCCAAGATAAGTTTAGTTAACCGAAAATGAGATCTTTTTGAAGACTCGTTTTCTTTTTGTCTTTCGAAATCATACACTATTTGTATGATTTTGCAAAGACCTAATATCGCTTTATTGAGGGGTGAATGAGTTGACAGGTCAACTAGTTCAGTACGGACAACACCGCCAGCGTAGAAGCTTTGCGCGTATTAAAGAGGTGCTTGAGCTTCCAAATCTGATTGAGATTCAAACGGCGTCTTACGAGTGGTTCCTTGAAGAAGGTTTACGTGAAATGTTCCGTGACATTTCGCCGATCGAGGACTTTACAGGCAATCTTTCATTAGAATTCATCGATTATTCATTAGGTGATCCTAAATATGATGTTGATGAGTGTAAAGAGCGAGATGTTACTTACGCAGCTCCATTACGTGTGAAAGTACGTCTTTACAACAAAGAAACAGACGAAGTGAAAGAACAGGATGTCTTCATGGGTGATTTCCCATTAATGACAGAAACGGGTACATTCATTATCAATGGTGCTGAACGTGTTATCGTTTCACAATTAGTTCGTTCACCAAGTGTGTATTTCCATGATAAAACGGATAAGAATGGTAAAAAAGGTTTTGGAGCTACAGTGATTCCAAACCGTGGTGCTTGGTTAGAGTATGAAACGGATGCAAAAGATGTGGTATATGTACGTATCGATCGTACTCGTAAACTACCAGTAACCGTATTACTTCGTGCATTAGGTTTTGGCTCAGACCAAGAAATTATCGATATTATCGGTGATAACGAGTATTTACGTAATACGTTAGAAAAAGATAACTCTGAAAGCACTGAAAAAGCACTTTTAGAAATCTACGAGCGTTTACGTCCAGGTGAACCACCAACAGTTGAAAGTGCGAAAAGTTTATTATACTCTCGTTTCTTCGACGCAAAACGCTATGATTTAGCGAATGTTGGACGCTACAAAATGAATAAAAAGCTTCATATTAAAAATCGTTTATTCAACCAAACGATTGCTGAAACGCTTGTAGACCCAGAAACAGGCGAAATTTTAGTAGAGAAAGGTACAGTGCTTGATCGCCGTACTTTAGATAAAATCCTACCTTACCTAGAAGATTCTTCGAAGGGTATTGGTTTCCGTACTTTATCACAAGTTGGTGGAGTACTTGAGGACGATGTAACAATCCAATCTATTAAAATTTATGCACCGAAAGATGAAGCACAAAAAGAAATTAATATCATTAGTAATGCCTATATTGATGAAGAAGTAAAAAATATCACTCCTGCTGACGTATTGTCTTCAGTAAGCTATTTCTTCAACTTGCTTTATCAAGTAGGTGCAACAGATGATATTGACCATTTAGGTAACCGTCGTCTACGTTCTGTAGGTGAGTTACTACAAAACCAGTTCCGTATTGGATTATCTCGTATGGAACGTGTAGTACGTGAACGTATGTCTATTAACGACACAGCGGCTATCGTACCACAACAATTAATTAATATTCGTCCAGTCATTGCGTCAATTAAAGAGTTCTTCGGAAGCTCTCAATTATCACAATTCATGGACCAAACAAACCCGTTAGCAGAGTTAACGCATAAACGCCGATTATCTGCATTAGGGCCTGGTGGTTTAACACGTGAGCGTGCTGGTTTCGAAGTACGTGACGTTCACTACTCTCACTATGGTCGTATGTGTCCAATCGAGACACCAGAGGGGCCAAACATTGGTTTAATCAACTCATTATCTTCTTTCGCTAAAGTAAATAAATTTGGTTTCATCGAAACGCCTTACCGTCGTATTGACCATGAAACAGGTCAAGTAACGGATCAAATTGATTATCTAACAGCTGATGAAGAAGATAACTACTACGTAGCACAAGCAAACTCACCATTAAATCCAGATGGTAGCTTTGCAAATGACGAAGTAGTAGGTCGTTTCCGCGGAGATAACACAGTATTTAATAAAGCTCAAATGGACTACATGGACGTATCTCCTAAACAAGTAGTTTCTGCAGCGACTGCGTGTATCCCATTCTTAGAAAACGATGACTCTAACCGTGCACTTATGGGTGCAAACATGCAACGTCAAGCAGTTCCACTTCTTAACCCAGAGGCACCATTCGTTGGTACGGGTATGGAACACGTGGATGCACGTGATTCAGGTGCAGCTGTAGTAGCGAAGTATGATGGTATTGTTGAGCATGTTGAAGCTCGCTCTATCCATGTTCGCCGCATTGAAGTTGTTGACGGCAAAGAGGTTAAAGGCGATTTAACAAAATATAAATTACAAAAATTCATTCGTTCAAACCAAGGTACTTCATATAACCAACGTCCGCTTGTAAAAGTAGGTGAACGTGTGAAGCCTCGCGATATTTTAGCAGATGGTCCATCAATGGAAAAAGGCGAATTAGCTCTTGGACGTAACGTACTTGTTGCATTCATGACTTGGAACGGCTTTAACTATGAGGATGCTGTTATTATGAGTGAGCGCCTTGTAAAAGACGATGTTTATACATCTGTTCATATTGAAGAATATGAATCAGAGTCTCGTGATACAAAACTTGGACCTGAAGAAATCACTCGTGATATTCCGAATGTCGGGGAAGATGCACTTCGTAACCTAGACGAACGTGGTATTATCCGTATTGGTGCGGAAGTACGTGACGGTGATATTCTTGTAGGGAAAGTAACGCCTAAAGGAGTTACAGAATTAACTGCTGAAGAGCGTTTATTACATGCTATTTTCGGTGAAAAAGCTCGTGAGGTTCGTGATACATCATTACGTGTCCCTCATGGTGCTGGCGGTATCATTCTGGATGTTAAAGTATTTAACCGTGAAGATGGCGATGAATTACCACCAGGTGTTAACCAATTAGTTCGTGCTTACATTGTTCAAAAACGTAAAATTCGCGTTGGGGACAAAATGGCCGGACGTCATGGTAACAAAGGGGTTATCTCTCGTATCTTGCCAGAAGAAGATATGCCGTTCATGCCAGATGGCACGCCTGTTGATATCATGTTAAATCCACTTGGTGTACCTTCTCGTATGAATATCGGACAAGTTTTAGAATTACACTTAGGTATGGCTTCTCGCTACCTAGGCGTCCACATGGCAACACCAGTATTTGATGGTGCGAATGAAGAAGACGTTTGGGAAACAATGGAAGAAGCGGGGATGAACCGTGACGGTAAAACTATCCTGTATGATGGCCGTTCTGGTGAACCATTTGATAACCGTGTATCTGTTGGTATCATGTATATGATCAAACTTGCTCACATGGTTGACGATAAACTTCACGCGCGTTCAACGGGTCCTTACTCACTTGTTACGCAGCAACCACTTGGTGGTAAAGCGCAATTTGGTGGACAACGTTTTGGTGAGATGGAAGTATGGGCACTTGAAGCATATGGTGCCGCTTATACACTTCAAGAAATCTTAACAGTTAAATCCGATGACGTTGTTGGTCGTGTGAAAACGTATGAAGCCATCGTTAAGGGTGAAAGTGTACCAGAGCCAGGGGTTCCTGAATCATTCAAAGTATTGATTAAAGAACTTCAATCTCTTGGTATGGACGTTAAGATGTTAACAGTTAATGATGAAGAAGTAGAGCTTCGTGATTTAGACGAAGAAGAAGATCTTCAACCAGCTGATGCACTTAACATCGCACCACAGCCAGATACTGAAGAAGAGCCAGTAGAGTCTTTTGAATAATGGAAACCAAAATTCACAATGGTGAAGAAGGTCAAACTTATTTTCAAATTAGCCGGGCAGGATTTAACGCCCTGCCTGGCTTTTTCTTTTAATAAATCATTCTATTTCTAATCCTTTGTCAAAGAGGAAATTCTTTGCAAACGATTATCGAGCTGCGTAAAAGAGTCTTTATAAAGACCTATACTAGAGGGAGGTAGGCTCCTTGATAGACGTTAATGAATTTGAATATATGAAAATCGGTTTAGCATCCCCTGACAAGATTCGCTCTTGGTCATATGGTGAGGTTAAAAAACCTGAAACAATTAACTACCGTACGTTAAAACCAGAAAAAGATGGTTTATTCTGTGAACGTATTTTTGGGCCAACTAAGGATTGGGAATGTCATTGTGGTAAGTATAAACGTGTCCGCTATAAAGGCGTAGTTTGTGACCGCTGTGGTGTTGAAGTAACGCGTGCTAAAGTTCGTCGTGAACGTATGGGTCATATCGAATTAGCTGCACCAGTTTCTCATATCTGGTACTTCAAAGGTATTCCTAGCCGTATGGGTCTAATTTTAGATATGTCACCGCGTGCACTTGAAGAAGTGATTTATTTCGCTTCATACGTTGTGATTGATGCTGGTGCTACAAATTTAGAAAGCAAACAATTACTTTCTGAAAAAGAGTACCGCGCATACCGTGAAAAGTTCGGAAATACATTCGAAGCTTCAATGGGTGCAGAAGCAATTAAAAAATTATTAGGCAAAATTGACCTAGAAGATGAAACTCATTCTTTAAAAGAGGAGTTAAAATCTGCACAAGGTCAAAGACGTACGCGTGCTATCAAACGTTTAGAAGTTGTTGAATCATTCCGTAACTCAGGTAACTCACCTGAATGGATGATTTTAGATGTACTACCTGTAATTCCACCCGAGCTTCGCCCAATGGTGCAATTAGATGGTGGACGTTTTGCAACTTCAGATTTAAACGATCTATACCGTCGTGTTATCAACCGTAATAACCGATTAAAACGTTTATTAGATTTAGGTGCTCCAAGCATCATCGTACAAAACGAAAAACGTATGTTACAAGAAGCTGTTGACGCATTAATTGATAATGGTCGTCGCGGACGCCCTGTAACAGGTCCTGGTAACCGTCCACTAAAATCACTTTCACATATGTTGAAAGGTAAACAAGGTCGTTTCCGTCAAAATCTACTTGGTAAACGTGTTGACTATTCCGGTCGTTCCGTTATCGTAGTAGGTCCAAACTTAAAAATGTACCAATGTGGTCTACCTAAAGAAATGGCTATTGAGTTATTCAAGCCTTTCGTTATGAAGGAATTAGTAGAACGTGGCCTAGCTCATAATATTAAATCTGCTAAGCGTAAAATCGAACGTTTAAACAACGACGTTTGGGACGTACTAGAAGATGTTATTCGTGAGCATCCAGTATTACTAAACCGTGCACCAACGCTACACCGTCTTGGTATTCAAGCATTTGAACCAACACTAGTAGAAGGTCGTGCTATTCGTCTTCACCCATTAGTATGTACAGCATATAACGCTGACTTCGATGGTGACCAAATGGCCGTTCACGTACCATTGTCTGCAGAAGCTCAAGCTGAGGCTCGTCTTCTAATGCTTGCTGCGCAAAACATTCTGAACCCTAAAGACGGTAAACCTGTTGTAACACCTTCACAAGATATGGTATTAGGAAACTACTACTTAACGCTTGAACGTGAAAGTGCACGTGGAGAAGGTACTATTTTCTACGGTCCAAACGAAGTATTAATCGCATATGATACAGGTCATGTGCATTTGCATACACGTATTGCTATTAAAGCTGGTTCGTTAAATAATCCAACCTTCACAGAGGAACAAAATAACATGTTCCTATTAACGACTGTTGGTAAAGTGATCTTTAACGAAATCTTGCCTGAATCATTCCCTTATATCAATGAGCCGACTGATTTTAACTTAGAGCAAGTAACACCAGAAAAATACTTTGTGAATTTAACAATTGACGAAGAAACACTAAAAGAGCTTGAATCAGATAGTGCTTATAATAGCCTTGATGAAAAAGGGAAAATTGATGCACAACGTACAGCTGTATTGCGCAAGCATTTTGAATCTGTACCAGTTGTAAATCCATTCCGTAAAAAGTTCTTAGGAAATATCATTGCTGAAGTATTTAAACGTTTCCACATTACTGAAACATCTAAAATGCTTGACCGCATGAAAAACCTAGGATTCAAATATTCAACTCGTGCCGGTATTACTGTTGGTGTATCTGATATCGTGGTATTACCTGACAAAGGTGAAATTTTAGCAGTAGCTCAAGAAAAGGTTGATAAAGTTCAAGCGCAATTCCGCCGTGGTTTCATCACAGAGGATGAACGTTATGACCGTGTTATCTCAAGCTGGAGTGCTGCGAAAGATGAAATCCAAGCCAAGCTGATGAAGTCTCTTGAGAAAACAAACCCAATCTTCATGATGTCTGACTCAGGTGCCCGTGGTAACGCATCTAACTTTACACAGTTAGCAGGTATGCGTGGTCTGATGGCCAACCCGGCTGGTCGTATCATCGAACTACCAATTAAATCTTCATTCCGTGAAGGTTTAACAGTATTAGAGTACTTCATCTCAACTCACGGTGCTCGTAAAGGTCTTGCCGATACAGCCCTAAAAACTGCCGATTCAGGTTACTTAACTCGTCGTCTTGTTGACGTTGCACAGGATGTTATTGTGCGCGAAGATGACTGTGGTACTGACCGTGGTTTAACAATTGGTGCATTAATGGAAGGCACAGAGCTAATCGAGGCTCTAGATGAGCGTATTGTTGGTCGTCATACGAAGAAAACAATCGTACATCCTGAAACTGGTGAAGTGATTCTAAATAAAGACGGTTTAATCGATCAAGATGTGGCTCGTGCAATTATCGAAGCTGGTATCGAAGAAGTGACTATCCGTTCAGCATTTACATGTAATACAAAACATGGCGTATGTAAAAAATGTTACGGCATGAACTTAGCAACAGGTGAAAAGGTTGAGGTTGGAGAGGCAGTTGGTATTATTGCCGCTCAATCAATCGGTGAACCAGGTACACAGTTAACAATGCGTACATTCCATACAGGTGGGGTTGCCGGGGACGATATTACACAAGGTCTTCCACGTATCCAGGAGATCTTTGAAGCACGTAATCCAAAAGGTCAATCTGTTATTTCAGAGATCGCAGGTACTGTTTCAGATATCACAGAAATCCGTGAAGGCTTAAAAGAAATTACGATTCAAGGTGACGTAGAAACTCGTAAGTACCAAGCGCCTTATAATGCACGTCTTAAAGTTATCGAAGGTGATAATGTGGAGCGTGGTCAAGTTTTAACAGAGGGTTCTATCGATCCAAAACAATTATTAAAAGTCAAAGACGTTTCAACTGTTCAAGAATATTTATTAAAAGAAGTTCAAAAAGTATACCGTATGCAAGGGGTAGAAATTGGAGATAAACATATCGAGGTAATGGTTCGCCAAATGCTTCGTAAAGTACGTGTAATTGAAGCTGGAGATACAGATTTATTACCAGGTTCATTACTAGATATCCACCAGTTCGCAGAGGCAAACGCAGATGCTGTTATGGATGGCAAAAACCCTGCAACTTGTCGTCCTGTAATCCTAGGTATTACAAAAGCTTCTCTTGAAACAGAATCATTCTTATCTGCAGCATCATTCCAAGAAACAACACGTGTGTTAACAGATGCAGCAATTAAGGGTAAACGTGACGAGCTTCTTGGATTAAAAGAGAACGTAATTATCGGTAAACTTGTTCCTGCAGGTACTGGTATGCAACGTTACCGTCAAATCCGCATCGAAAAAGATGAGCTTGACACAGAAGTCGTTTCTGCTGAATAGATAGTAAAAATAGCGCCGAAGAGATGGAATTCCACCGTCTCTTCGGACTTTTTAAAGATATTAGTTGACAGTATAAAATGGTAATGATAATATATTGAAGGTTGATAGTTAACTGTCTGTACTTCGGAGGATATGAAAATGTCTTATGATAAAGTAAGGGCTAGTCAAACAATCATAGGTACAAAGCAAGCAGTAAAAGCAATGCGAGCCGGTTCAGTGAAAGAACTCCTTGTGGCACTTGATGCAGACAATTGGGTAACCGATTTGGCCATATCTTTCGCGAGAGAAATCGGTATACCAGTTATTCTTGTTGAGTCCAAAAAGGAACTGGGCAAGGCCTGTGGAATCCATGTTGGAGCTGCGGTAGTTGCGATTACTGTAGAGTAGTTTTTGTGTGTTAAGCACAAAGACTTTGTTTTTACCCAAAAAATGAACCACCTGGATGTGTGGTATTAACAAGGAATAAATGAAGGGAGGAAATACCGATGCCTACAATTAACCAATTAGTACGTAAGCCTCGTCAATCTAAAATCACGAAATCAAAATCACCAGCGTTAAACAAAGGATATAACTCATTTAAAAAATCTTTAACTGATGTTAAGTCTCCTCAAAAACGCGGTGTTTGTACTCGTGTTGGTACAATGACACCTCGTAAACCAAACTCAGCGTTACGTAAATACGCTCGTGTACGTTTAACTAACCAAATTGAGGTTACAGCTTATATCCCAGGTGAAGGCCACAACTTACAAGAGCACAGCGTTGTTCTTATCCGTGGCGGACGCGTAAAAGACTTAGCGGGTGTTCGTTACCATATCGTACGTGGTGCTCTTGATACAGCTGGTGTAAACGGTCGTTTACAATCACGTTCTAAATACGGAACAAAACGCCCTAAAGAAAAAAAATAATTTAACGTTCAATAACGTTATTTAAAACTGAGCCTTATACTAGTTGTCACAAATATCGAATCTTGCTAGCAGATTTGATATTTGATGGACGCATATAAAAGGCCAACTTATAAAATAATCGATATTTATTCGAAAGGAGGAAAACACATGCCTCGTAAAGGTCCTGTTTCCAAACGTGACGTGTTACCAGATCCAATTTATAGTTCAAAACTAGTAACTCGTTTAATCAATAAAATGATGGTTGATGGTAAAAGAGGTACTTCTCAAAAGATTTTATACGGTGCGTTCGAAATTGTTAAAGAACGTTCTGGTGAAAATCCAATTGAAGTATTCGAAGCTGCTCTAAATAACGTAATGCCAGTTCTTGAAGTACGCGCTCGCCGTGTTGGTGGTTCTAACTACCAAGTACCGGTTGAAGTACGTCCAGAACGTCGTACAACTTTAGGTCTTCGTTACCTAGTTAACTATGCTCGTCTTCGTGGTGAAAAAACTATGGAAGAACGTTTAGCTAACGAAATTCTTGATGCTTCTAACAATACTGGTGCATCAGTTAAGAAACGTGAAGATATGCACAAAATGGCAGAAGCGAACAAAGCATTCGCTCACTACCGCTGGTAATTTAACCTATGTGTTAGCAAATTGGCTAGCACAAGGTCTCTTATACAGTCTTTACCCCAATATGGAAGGAGAAATTTCCTATGAAACGCGAATTCTCACTTGAGAATACTCGTAATATTGGGATCATGGCTCACATTGATGCTGGTAAAACAACAACAACTGAGCGTATCCTTTATTACACTGGTAAGATTCACAAAATCGGTGAAACTCATGAAGGCGCTTCTCAAATGGACTGGATGGAGCAAGAGCAAGAACGTGGTATTACAATCACTTCTGCAGCAACAACAGCCCAATGGGCAGGCCATCGTGTAAACATCATCGATACTCCTGGACACGTAGACTTCACTGTAGAAGTAGAACGTTCATTACGCGTACTTGACGGTGCTGTAACAGTACTAGATGCTCAATCTGGTGTTGAGCCTCAAACTGAAACTGTATGGCGTCAAGCTACAACTTATGGTGTTCCACGTATTGTATTCATTAATAAAATGGATAAAACAGGAGCAGACTTCTTATATTCTGTAGGAACTCTACATGATCGTTTACAAGCAAACGCTCACCCTATTCAATTACCAATCGGAGCTGAAGATCAGTTCTCAGCAATCATTGACTTGGTTGAAATGAAAGCTACTTTCTATGGTGACGAAAAAGGTACAGCAGTAACTGAGGGAGAAATTCCTGAAGAATACCGCGCACAAGCTGAAGAGTACCGTGAAAAATTAATCGATGCTGTTGCAAGTGTTGATGAAGATATCATGGAAAAATATTTAGAAGGCGAAGAAATTACTGTTGCGGAACTTAAAGCGGCAATCCGTCGTGCTACAATCGCAGTAGAATTCTACCCAGTAATCTGTGGTACAGCGTTCAAACACAAAGGTGTACGCCCAATGTTAAATGCTGTTATCGATTACTTACCATCTCCAGTAGATGTACCAGCAATCAAAGGTACTTCTGTTGATGGTGACGAAGAGTTAGAACGTAAATCTTCTGATGATGAGCCATTCTCAGCTCTTGCATTCAAAGTTATGACTGACCCGTTCGTAGGTAAATTAACGTTCTTCCGTGTGTACTCTGGAACATTAGATTCAGGTTCATACGTACAAAACTCTTCTAAAGGTAAACGTGAGCGTGTAGGTCGTATCCTACAAATGCACGCTAACTCTCGTGAAGAGATTTCTAAAGTATTCGCTGGGGACATCGCAGCAGCAGTAGGTCTTAAAGATACTACTACTGGTGATACTCTTTGTGACGAGAAAAACCTAGTTATTCTTGAATCAATGGAATTCCCTGAGCCAGTAATTTCTCTTTCTGTAGAACCAAAATCAAAAGCTGACCAAGATAAAATGGGTCAAGCTTTACAAAAACTTCAAGAAGAGGATCCAACTTTCCGTGCTCATACTGACACAGAAACTGGACAAACAATCATCTCAGGTATGGGTGAACTTCACCTTGATATCTTAGTTGACCGTATGCGCCGTGAATTTAAAGTAGAAGCTAACGTAGGTGCTCCAATGGTATCTTACCGTGAAACATTCCGTAGCTCTGCAAAAGTTCAAGGTAAATTCACTCGCCAATCTGGTGGTCGTGGACAATATGGTGACGTAACGATTGAGTTCTCTCCAAATGAAGAAGGTAAAGGCTTTGAATTCGAAAACGCTATCGTTGGTGGTGTAATTCCTCGTGAATACATTCCTGCAGTTGAAGCAGGTCTTCGTGACTCTCTTGACCGCGGTGTAGTAGCTGGTTACCCTCTAATCGATATTAAAGCGAAATTAGTATTCGGTTCTTACCATGACGTTGACTCGAATGAGATGGCGTTCAAAATCGCTGCATCTATGGCTCTTAAAGAAGCATCTAAACAATGTGATGCTGTTATCTTAGAACCAATGATGAAAGTAGAAGTTGTAATTCCAGAAGAATACCTTGGTGATATCATGGGTAACATTACTTCTCGTCGCGGACGCGTTGAGGGTATGGATGCTCGCGGTAACTCACAAGTTGTTCGTGCTATGGTTCCTTTAGCAGAAATGTTTGGTTATGCAACGACTCTTCGTTCTGCAACGCAAGGTCGTGGTGTATTCTCAATGACATTTGATCATTATGAAGAAGTACCAAAATCAATTGCTGCTGAAATCATCAAAAAAAATAAAGGTGAATAATTGAATTTTCATCTTGCATAAAGTATAACTAATTTGTAAGCTATGATTGCAGGATAGGGGATGGGCCCGTTCTCTATCAGCATTCATTCTATAAATTTCAAAAATAAAACATATAATTTTGAGGAGGCAATCTCTAATGGCTAAAGAAAAATTTGACCGTTCTAAAACGCATGCTAACATTGGTACAATCGGACACGTTGACCATGGTAAAACTACTTTAACTGCTGCTATCGCTACAGTTCTTTCTAAAAAAATGGGTGGTACAGCTAAATCATACGCTGACATCGATAACGCTCCTGAAGAAAAAGAGCGTGGTATCACAATCAATACTTCTCACGTAGAATATGAAACAGAAACTCGTCACTATGCACACGTTGACTGCCCAGGACACGCTGACTATGTTAAAAACATGATCACTGGTGCTGCACAAATGGACGGCGGTATCTTAGTAGTATCTGCTGCTGATGGCCCAATGCCACAAACTCGTGAACACATCCTTTTATCTCGTCAAGTAGGTGTTCCATACTTAGTAGTATTCATGAACAAATGTGATATGGTTGATGACGAAGAATTATTAGAATTAGTAGAAATGGAAATCCGTGACCTACTATCTGAATATGACTTCCCAGGTGACGATATTCCTGTAATCAAAGGTTCTGCTCTTAAAGCTCTTGAAGGTGAACCAGAATGGGAAGAAAAAATCGTTGAATTAATGGACGCTGTAGATTCTTACATTCCAACTCCAGAACGTCAAACTGACAAACCATTCATGATGCCAGTAGAGGACGTATTCTCTATCACTGGTCGTGGTACAGTTGCAACTGGCCGTGTTGAACGTGGTCAAGTTAAAGTTGGTGACGTAGTTGAAATCATCGGTATCGCTGAAGAAGCTAAATCTACTACTGTAACTGGTGTAGAAATGTTCCGTAAATTATTAGACTATGCTGAAGCTGGTGACAACATCGGTGCATTACTTCGTGGTGTAGCTCGTGAAGAAATCCAACGTGGTCAAGTATTAGCTAAACCAGGTTCAATTACTCCACACACTAACTTCAAAGCTGAAGTTTATGTTTTATCAAAAGAAGAGGGTGGCCGTCATACTCCATTCTTCTCTAACTACCGTCCTCAGTTCTACTTCCGTACAACTGACGTAACAGGTATCTGTAACTTACCAGAAGGCGTTGAAATGGTAATGCCTGGTGATAACATCGAAATGACAGTTGAACTTATCGCTCCAATCGCTCTTGAAGAAGGTACTAAATTCTCTATCCGTGAGGGTGGCCGTACTGTAGGCGCTGGCGTAGTTGCTTCTATCCAAAAATAATTTTAGCTTTTGCTAATGTTCAAACCAATCTGTAGGGACGCTTACAGATTGGTTTTTTATGTTAAAATATAAGTAATTTAAAGTTTTAATTAGTGTATGAATACATATCAGCCAGCATGTCATCTAGGTAAACTATTTAAGTGGAAAGGGATTTGAATATGGAGATGAAAATTTTACTGATTGAAGATGATCCATCGATATATAGTATGATTGAAGAACGTTTTGCACAATGGTCATTACAAGTTGTAGGACCCAAAAATTTTCAAAAGGTGATGGATGACTTTATAGAAGTAAAGCCACATCTTGTACTAATCGATATTCAATTGCCAGCCTATGATGGCTTTCATTGGTGTCGAGAAATTCGTCATCTATCCAATGTGCCAATCCTTTTTCTATCTTCTCGAGATCATCCAATGGATATGGTGATGGCAATGCAAATGGGGGCAGATGATTTTATACAGAAACCCTTTCATATGGAAGTATTGCTCGCTAAAGCACAGGCTATTTTACGAAGAACCTATGACTATGTTGAAGCGAAAATGGATGTTACACGATTTAATGATGCTGTTATTGATTATGCAAGGAGTGAAATTATTTGTGATGGAGCTATAGCTTCTTTAACAAAAAATGAACTCTTTATTTTGCGCATTTTAGTGGAACAGGCTAATCATATCGTTTCAAGAGATGAACTAATGAGAAAACTGTGGGATGATGAACGTTTTGTAAACGATAATACGTTATCGGTGAATGTTAACAGGTTACGTGCAAAGCTAGAGGATATTGGCTTACATGAAGTGATTCTAACAAAAAAGGGACTTGGATATATAGCAGTAACTCAAGGGACGTGAATTATATTGATACTATTGTTTATAAGAGAGCGCTTTGCATGGATAGGGTTTTTTACATTTATGATGATACTGTTAAACGTGCTATTTTCTTTAGATGTTGGTTTAAATAGTGTTTCTATTTGGTATGTAAATGTAAGTATGCTTGTTAGTTTCATACTCTTCTTCTTATGGCGTTTCTTCCTCGAAGTTGGGAAATTAAATGATTTCCTGGGAAATATGGATAGCCACCTTGATGAAGCCCATAGAAGTAGCTTATCATTGTCACCTTTTCAAGAAGTTAGCTTTCGAAAAATGGAGGATGTCTTTCATGAAAAGAATATGGAATTAAATCAGGCCAAAGTACAGCTGCAAGAGTATTCAGATGAGTTGCTGGCATGGGTTCATGAAGTAAAAGGGCCTTTAACAACCATTAATTTAATGTTAGACCATGTGGAGGATTTATCAACACGTCGAAAATTAGAAAAAGAATGGTTGAGACTCCATCTGTTAGTCGATCAACAGCTACACCAAACACGACTTACTTCTATAGAAAAGGACAATTATTTAACTGAGATTGAGCTAAAACCAGTTGTTAATAAAGAGATTCGAGCTATGCAAGCCTGGTGTATAGAAAAGGGAATCGGTTTTGAAGTAGATGAACTGACTGAAAAGGTTATGACAGATGGAAAATGGCTATCGTTTATTGTACGACAAATTCTCTCTAACGCCATAAAATATAGTTCAGCCAATTCAGAGGTAGCGATTTTTACTGAACTTGACCCAACAGGTGCTACATTATTACATATTAAAGATGTGGGCATTGGGATACCTTCGGAGGATTTACCTAGGATTTTTCAAAAATCGTATACAGGAAACGTGGGGCGGGAGTCAAGTCAATCTACAGGTATGGGTCTTTATCTAGCATATAATGTAGCAAAAAAAATAGGTATCCGTATAAATGTACAATCGACTGTAGGAGAGGGTTCATTATTTACGCTACGGTTCCCATTACAAAATGAATATGTCAAACTAACAGGTAGATGACGAAATTGTCACCTACCTTTTTATATTGTCATCTAAAACGCACGAATGAATAGATGCGACAGGGTACACTGGGAATATAGAAAGGGGCGTTTATAAGTGACAGTGTTAATTGGTCGTAAAATAAAAAAAGTTTATGGAAAGAAATCTACGGCTCAGGAAGTATTAAAGGGCATTGATTTGGAAGTGAGTAAGGGTGAATTCGTAGGTATTATGGGACCTTCTGGATCAGGTAAAACAACACTTTTAAATGTCTTATGTTCAATCGATTTTGCAACAGAAGGAGTAATAGAAATAAATGGTCATAATTTACGGGGAATGAAGGAAAAGGCTTTGGCCAATTTCCGTAGAGAGCAGTTAGGTTTCATATTCCAGGATTATAATTTACTAGATACATTAACCGTAAAGGAAAATATTCTTCTCCCCTTAGCGATCAGTAATCTACCCAAGACAGTTGCTGAAAGTCGTGTAAAGGAGCTAACATCCTTACTAGGCATATCAGAAATTTTAAATAAATATCCCAATGAAATATCCGGGGGACAAAAACAACGTACATCTGCTGCGCGTGCACTGATTACAAATCCATCATTAGTATTTGCAGATGAGCCTACAGGTGCATTAGATTCTAAATCAGCTACAGCTTTGCTCCAAAATCTCCAAAATATTAATGAGACAAAAGAAGCGACAATAATGATGGTTACGCATGATGCAGTAGCTGCAAGTTTCTGCACACGTGTTTTATTTCTAAAGGATGGACTTATTTATAGTGAGCTTTATAAAGGGGATAAAACAAGACAGGCTTTTTTCCAGGAAATCATGCATACGCAAAGTGTGCTAGGCGGTGATGGTTATGAGTCTAAGTAAGTTAGTATTAAGAAGCATGAAGAAAAATATGAAGCACTACTATTTATACTTCTTCGCCCTGATTTTTAGCGTTACTTTATATTTTTCCTTTGTAACATTACAAAATAACTCTGCAGTATGGGATGCTGTTCAGATGAGTGGAACGGCTACTGCTGGATTTAAAGCAGCCACTTATATTTTATATTTTATCGTTTTGTTCTTCGTCTTGTACGCCAATCATTTATTTATGAAGCGTCGTAGTAAAGAGATAGGCTTGTACCAATTGATTGGTATGACCAAGGGATTAATTGTACGCTTATTAGCGATCGAAAGCATTCTATTATTTGTTGGAGCTGTTATTTTAGGTATGCTGGCCGGTTTCTTTAGTTCACGTGTATTTGCAATGATACTATTGCGTGTACTTGAGAAAGAAGCTCTTGTAACCATGACATTTAGTACGCAGGCATTACAGCAATCCATAATTGTATTTACTATACTGTTGATGATTGTCCTTGTACAAATGGCCTGGATGATCCATCGTGTTTCTTTACTATCACTATTTACCGCTGCTAAACAAGCAGATGAACGTGTAAGACGTTTTAGTGCCTTACAAATGGTGATTGGCTTTATGGGGCTAGTTTTAATTGTTTATGGTTACTATGCTTCAACAAAGCTATTTGATATTGAATCAGCCGGAAACTTATTTATTAATATGATCATTATTCTAGTTACTACAATTGGTGGAACATTTCTTGTCTTTCGTTTTTCTGTAGCATTTATTATGAATACGATTCGCTTAAAGAAAAAAGGACATCTTTCCATCCATGATGTTTTAGCATTAACACCTATCATGCATCGGATGAAGAGCAACGCTAAGTCATTAACGCTCATAACCGTATTAACGGGTGTCTCTCTAGGTGTGACGACTTTATCTTATATCTCCTACTATTCTTCAGAAGCATCTGCATATAGCCAAGTACCGGGTGATTTTATCTTGCTAGAAGAGCAGGGAATGTCTTTCTTAAATGAATTAGAGAAAAATAACATAGCGTATGAAAGGGTAGATTATCGTTTGCAAGGAGTAACAGCCTCTGTAGGACAACTCATGTCTAAAAAACAGCAGGATAATCCTCTATATAGTATGGAAGGAACCATCTATACAATTCCACTTTCTGATTATAAGCAGAGTGTGCCTGAAGCCTCGATATCAGGAAATGATGTGATTTTAACAAACTATGGTGGGTATATGGCTGAGATGTTCCCATTAGAGAAAGATCGTGATGTAGTAGTATCTGCAGGAGAACTCGAAGAGACTTTTCATGTTGTGGATGTACACGATAAAAGTATTATAAGTGGTATCGTTACAGCTGGAGGTGGTGGGCCCATCTTTGTTGTAACAGATGATATGTTTAAAAGTCTAACTACACAATCAGAGCATTACCCTTGGCATCGACAGTCTTCTATTACTATAAATTCAAAAGAAAACTTAGTGGTGGCAGAGAAATTATATTTACAGACAAATGCTGGGGTCATTACAACTAAAGATCATGAGGGTAAAACAGAGCAGTATAATCAATCTTCTTATGAAGAGAAGCGTAAAGATAATATTGAATCATTGGGTCTTACTATATTTACAACTGCATTTTTAGGATTAGCTTTCTTAATGACAACTGGTAGCATTCTGTACTTCAAACAAATGTCTGAGGCAGAGGAAGAGCGTGGCTCCTATACAATCCTCAGAAAGATTGGCTTTGCAGAAAGAGATATTATGAGAGGCATTTATATGAAACAAGCCTTTAATTTTGGAGTTCCATTAATTATTGGATTATTGCATAGCTACTTTGCTGTTAAATCAGGATGGTTTTTATTTGGAACAGAGTTAACAGCACCCTTGTGGATTGCGATGTGCTGTTATATAGCATTGTATACAATTTTTGCTCTACTATCGGTAGGCTACTATAAAAAAGTCGTTCGAGAATCATTGTAACAATTAAATAAGTAGGAACCCAAAAGCAGTGTGATGAGTAATAGATCATACTGTTTTTTTATTGCCTTGAATGATGAAAACCCTTGACTTTCAATTATCAGAATAATAATGTTTAACATGTTAGTAATTTAGCGTATGAAAGTGAGTGTAACGATGAATGCAGTAATAGTGGCGGTAGCCGTTATGTTAATATTAAGCTTACTTCGCATCAATGTCGTCCTATCTTTAGTGTTAGGGGCGTTTGTAGGTGGCCTTACAAGCGGTATGAGCATTGAAGCAACAGTAGAATCATTTACAGAAGGGTTAGGGGCAGGTGCAACGATTGCATTAAGTTATGGCCTACTTGGCGGCTTTGCCATCGCCATTGCCAAAACCGGGATACCTGAATTGATGATTACAGGGATGTTAAACATATTAAATAGTGAAAGTAATCGCAAAGGTTTAGTGAAGGTTTTAATTTTTTTCCTTATTTTTTTGATGTCAATTTTATCACAGAATGTCATACCTATTCATATCGCTTTTATTCCACTATTGATTCCTCCTGTTTTAAAAATTTTAAATTTATTAGAGATCGATCGACGTCAAGTGGCAACCTTAATAGCAGTGGGCTTAATAGGTACTTATAGCTTTGTACCAGCTGGCTTTGGGGCAATCTTTCAAGATATCGTTGCTACACAAGTATCAGAGGCTGGGATGGTAGTATCTTCACGTGATGTACCTGTAGCAATGGCGATTCCAGTGCTAGGTATGCTGATAGGATTAATTACAGCCTTTATTGTATATCGCAAGCCAAGACATTATAAAAATAATGAAATAGAGGCTGATTCTCTCCATGTTAATGTCAGCAAAGTTGTGATGGTTTCCACAGCTCTTGCACTAATCGTATCGTTATGTGCTCAAGTGTTTACAGATTCGATGATAGTAGGTTCTTTTGCAGGTATTATGATCATGTATTTTACAGGTGCATTGAAATGGAAAGAAGCTGATGACATTCTTTCTGAAGGAATGAAGATGATGGCCTTTATAGGCTTTGTCATGATTGCCGCTAATGGCTTTGCTGCGGTCATTAATGCTACTGGACATGTGGATAGCTTAATTACAAGCTCTATATCTATTTTAAAAGGAAACAGAAGTTTAGCGGTATTTATTATGTTAGTCATAGGGTTAGTTGTGACAATGGGAATCGGTTCTTCCTTTGCAACAGTGCCGATAATCGCGACGTTATTTGTTCCTCTCGCACAGGGGTTAGGAATGAGTCCTTTAGCAATCCTTTGTCTAATAGGAACGGCAGGTGCATTAGGTGATGCAGGATCTCCAGCTTCAGATTCTACGCTAGGACCGACAGCAGGTTTGAATGTAGACGGACAACATCACCATATTTGGGACACCTGTGTGCCGACTTTTATTTTTATTAACATTCCATTAATTCTATTTGGTTGGATTGCATGTGTGTTCTTTCTATAAAGAAGAAAGGAAGCTACTATTTAAAAAGACTTCAAAGTTATTTGAAATGTTCGATATTGTTGTATGGAAACCTTAGGTGTTGCAATATGTATGGAAATTTTATATACTAATAAACGGCTTAATAAAGCGAAGTGATAGTAGTACTAAGAATATCTGCAACATTTAAAAGAATTTAGCGAAAAGACTTGCTTATTCTTTTTTTATTGTATATAATGTTGAATGTTGGTCTTTGACTGCGATGAAGCGAGAGGTTGCCGACACACCCGGCCGCTTTGCCATGGCGGTGTGTGGGAAAATTTTCGTGGAGAATGTCTAGAAAATAGGCGAGAAGGAGGGAAAATAATGGCAAAACAAAAGATTCGTATTCGTTTAAAAGCGTATGATCACCGTATTTTAGATCAATCTGCTGAGAAAATTGTGGAAACTGCAAAACGTTCAGGTGCAAGTGTATCAGGTCCGATTCCACTTCCAACTGAGAAGTCTGTGTACACAATTCTTCGTGCGGTTCACAAGTACAAAGATTCTCGTGAACAATTCGAAATGCGTACGCATAAACGTCTGATCGATATCGTTAACCCGACACCACAAACTGTTGATGCGTTAATGAAACTTGATTTACCATCTGGCGTTGATATCGAAATCAAACTTTAATGGTAAAAACAATATAACTTTTTAAAACTTACAGGAGGTGTGACAAATGGCTAAAGGAATCTTAGGTAGAAAAATTGGTATGACACAAGTTTTCGCTGAAAACGGCGATCTAATCCCGGTAACAGTTATCGAAGCTACTCCAAACGTAGTACTTCAAAAGAAAACTGTTGAAACAGATGGCTACGAAGCAATCCAAGTTGGTTTCGAAGATAAGCGCGTTAAGCTTTCTAACAAACCACAACAAGGTCACGTAGCAAAAGCGAACACTGCTCCTAAGCGCTTCATTCGTGAATTCCGCAACGTGAACGTGGAAGAGTACGAAGTTGGTCAAGAAGTCAAAGTAGAAATTTTCGCAGAAGGCGATGTAATCGATGTAACAGGTGTTACTAAGGGTAAAGGTTTCCAAGGTGTAATTAAACGCCACGGACAATCTCGTGGTCCTATGGCCCACGGTTCTCGTTACCACCGTCGTCCTGGTTCAATGGGTCCAGTTGCTCCGAACCGCGTATTCAAACAAAAGAAATTACCTGGTCAAATGGGTGGCAATGTAGTTACAATCCAAAACTTAGAAATCGTGAAAGTTGATACAGATCGTAACTTACTACTTGTTAAAGGTAATGTTCCTGGTTCTAAAAAAGCTCTAGTTACAGTAAAAACTGCAATTAAAGCTAAGTAATCACTTAAGGAAAGGAGGAAACAGGAATGACAAAAGTATCTGTACTTAGTCAAACAGGTGCTTCAGTTGGTGAAATCGAATTAAACGATGCGATCTTCGGAATCGAGCCAAATGAAGCAGTATTATTCGACGCAGTAGTAGCTCAACGTGCTTCTCTACGTCAAGGTAATCACAAGGTTAAAAACCGTTCTGAAGTTGCTGGTGGTGGTCGTAAGCCATGGCGTCAAAAAGGAACTGGTCGTGCTCGTCAAGGTTCTATCCGTTCTCCACAATGGCGCGGCGGTGGTATCGTATTCGGTCCTACTCCACGTAGCTATTCTTATAAATTACCTAAAAAAGTTCGTCGTTTAGCTCTTAAATCTGCTTTATCAGCTAAAGTAGTAGAACAAAACTTCTTAGTTCTTGATGCTCTAACTCTAGCAGCACCAAAAACAAAAGAATTCACAAAAATCCTTAAAGATCTTTCTTTAGAGAAAAAATCTTTATTCGTAACTGCTGACCTAGATGAAAACGTAGCATTATCTGCTCGTAACATCCCTGGTGTAACAGTTTTAACTGCAAATGGAATCAACGTTCTTGATCTTTTAGGTCATGAAAAAGTTGTATTCACTAAATCTGCAGTAGAAAAAGTTGAGGAGGTGCTTGGATAATGGAAGCACGTGATATTTTAAAACGTCCGGTCATTACTGAGCGTTCTTCAGAACTTATGGCAGAGAAAAAGTATACTTTCGAAGTAGACACTCGCGCTAACAAAACTCAAGTAAAAGACGCTGTAGAAGAAATCTTTGGTGTAAAAGTTGAGAAAGTAAACGTTCTTAACTACAAAGGTAAATTCAAGCGTGTTGGCCGTTACGGTGGTTACACTAACAAACGTCGTAAAGCGATTGTTAAATTAACTGCTGATAGCAAAGAAATTGAATTATTCGAAATGTAATCCCTAGTGGATTTATGATTTGAACACTCAAGAAGGAGGGAAACACAATGGCGATTAAAAAGTATAAACCTACCTCTAATGGTCGTCGTAACATGACGTCATTAGACTTTGCGGAAATTACAACTAACAAGCCTGAGAAATCATTGCTTGAACCAACTAAACGCAAAGCTGGTCGTAACAACCAAGGTAAAATCACTGTTCGTCATCATGGTGGTGGTCATAAGAAGCAATACCGTGTTATCGATTTCAAACGTGTTAAAGATAGCATTCCGGCAAAAGTTGCTACTATTGAATATGATCCAAACCGTTCTGCGAATATCGCATTAATCAATTACGCTGATGGAGCAAAAGCTTACATCCTAGCACCTAAAGGTCTAGAGGTTGGTCAAACAATCGTTTCTGGTCCAGATGCTGACATTAAAGTGGGTAACGCTTTACCATTAGCAAACATTCCAATGGGTACTACAATCCATAACATCGAGTTAAAACCTGGTAAAGGTGGACAATTAGTACGTTCTGCTGGTACTTCTGCTCAAGTACTTGGTCGTGAAGGAAAGTACGTAATCGTTCGTCTTCAGTCTGGTGAAGTACGTTTAGTGTTAGCTACTTGTCGCGCTACAATCGGTCAAGTTGGTAATGAACAACACGAACTTGTACACATCGGTAAAGCGGGTCGTAGCCGTTGGTTAGGTAAACGCCCAGAAGTTCGTGGTTCTGTAATGAACCCTAACGATCACCCACACGGTGGTGGTGAAGGACGTTCTCCAATCGGACGTAAATCACCAATGACTCCTTGGGGTAAACCAGCACTTGGTTACAAAACTCGCAAGAAGAAAAACAAATCGGATAAATTTATCATCCGTGGTCGTAAAAAATAAAGTGGTTAAACTACGGTTCTATGTGAGAGCCGTGGTGGAATCACGGAGGGAGGTTCCTACATGGGTCGCAGCTTGAAAAAAGGACCTTTTGTCGATGACCACTTAATGAAAAAAGTGGAAGTACAAGAGGCTTCTGAGAAAAAACAAGTTATCAAAACTTGGTCACGCCGTTCTACAATCTTCCCGAACTTTATCGGTTTAACGATTGCTGTATATGATGGACGTAAACATGTTCCTGTATACGTAACAGAAGATATGGTAGGCCATAAACTTGGTGAGTTCGCACCGACACGTACTTACAAAGGTCACGGTGCAGACGACAAGAAAACAAGACGCTAATTTTGAGAGGAGGTAAATCCTAATGACACAAGCTAAAGCTATCGCTCGTACAGTACGCATTGCTCCTCGCAAAGTACGTCTAGTTGTAGACTTAATCCGAGGTAAGCAAGTTGGTGAAGCAGTTGCAATTTTACGTCATACTCCAAAAGCGGCGTCTCCAGTCGTTGAGAAAGTATTAAAATCTGCAGTTGCTAATGCTGAGCACAACTACGATCTTGACATCAACTCTTTAGTAGTTTCTGAAGTGTTCGTTGATGAAGGTCCAACTTTAAAACGTTTCCGTCCACGTGCGCAAGGACGTGCAAGCGCAATTAACAAACGCACAAGCCACATTACTCTAGTGGTATCTGAGAAGAAGGAGGGTTAATCCGTGGGTCAAAAAGTACATCCAATAGGACTACGCGTTGGTATTATTCGTGACTGGGAGTCAAAATGGTACGCTGAAAAAGACTATGCAACTCTACTTCACGAAGACATCAAAGTGCGTAAATATATTGAAACGGCTCTTAAAGACGCTTCTGTTTCTAAAGTAGAAATCGAACGTGCTGCAAACCGTGTAAACATTACAATTCACACTGCGAAACCAGGTATGGTAATCGGTAAAGGTGGTACTGAAGTTGAAAATCTTCGTAAATACCTTAGCGAGTTAACTGGTAAACGCGTACACATCAACATCATTGAAATTAAACGTGCAGATCTTGACGCTCGTCTTGTAGCTGAAAACATCGCTCGTCAATTAGAAAACCGTGTATCATTCCGTCGTGCGCAAAAGCAAGCGATCCAACGCACAATCCGTGCTGGTGCAAAAGGAATTAAAACACAAGTATCTGGTCGTTTAGGTGGCGCTGATATCGCGCGTGCTGAACACTATAGTGAAGGAACTGTTCCACTTCATACTCTACGTGCTGACATTGATTATGCACACGCAGAAGCTGACACTACTTACGGTAAATTAGGCGTTAAAGTATGGATCTACCGTGGTGAAGTTCTTCCTACGAAGAAATCTGTGGAAGGAGGCAAATAATATGTTATTGCCTAAACGCGTAAAATACCGTCGTGAACACCGCGGAAACATGCGTGGCGAAGCGAAAGGCGGTAAAGAAGTATCTTTCGGCGAATGGGGCCTACAAGCTCAAACAGCTAGCTGGATTACTAACCGTCAAATCGAATCTGCTCGTATCGCGATGACTCGTTACATGAAACGTGGCGGTAAAGTTTGGATTAAAATCTTCCCACACAAACCTTACACTAAAAAACCTCTAGAAGTCCGCATGGGTTCTGGTAAAGGTTCTCCTGAAGGTTGGGTAGCAGTAGTAAAACCAGGAAAAATTATGTTCGAAATTGCTGGTGTATCTGAAGAGGTTGCACGTGAAGCACTTCGTTTAGCATCACATAAGCTTCCTGTTAAATGTAAGATCGTAAAACGTCAAGAAACTGGTGGTGAATCTAATGAAAGCTAATGAAATCCGTGACCTTGCCACTTCTGAAATTGAATTAAAAGTGAAATCACTGAAAGAAGAGCTTTTCAACCTTCGCTTCCAATTGGCGACTGGTCAATTAGAAAACACAGCTCGTATTCGTGAAGTGCGTAAAGCAATCGCGCGTATGAAAACTGTTATTCGTGAAAGAGAAATCAGTGCAAATAACTGATAAAGGAGGTTTTCAAGTATGACTGAGCGTAACCAACGCAAAGTTTACACGGGCCGCGTTGTTTCAGATAAAATGGACAAAACTGTTACTGTTTTAGTTGAAACTCACAAAAAGCACAAGCTTTACGGTAAGCGTGTAAAATACTCTAAAAAGTTTAAAGCTCATGATGAGCAAAACCAAGCGAAAATCGGTGATATCGTACGTATCATGGAGACTCGCCCGCTATCAGCTACTAAACGTTTCCGTCTAGTTGAAGTTGTAGAAAAAGCGGTTATTATTTAATAACTATTTCGGAACAACCATTTCCGAAGGGAGGTAACCTAAGTGATCCAACAAGAAAGTCGTATGAAAGTTGCTGACAACTCAGGTGCACGTGAAGTTCTTACAATTAAAGTGCTTGGTGGCTCTGGCCGTAAAACTGCTAACATCGGTGATATCGTTGTTTGTACAGTTAAGAAAGCAACACCAGGTGGCGTTGTCAAGAAGGGTGACGTTGTTAAAGCTGTTATCGTTCGTACTAAATCAGGCGTTCGTCGTAAAGACGGTACGTACATCAAATTTGATGAAAATGCTTGTGTAATTATTCGTGATGATAAATCACCACGCGGAACTCGTATTTTCGGACCTGTTGCACGTGAATTACGTGACAGCAACTTCATGAAAATCGTTTCTCTAGCTCCAGAAGTTCTTTAATTTCATGATAGTGCCAATCAAGGAGGTGCGACAGCATGCATGTAAAAAAAGGTGACAAGGTTAAGGTTATCACTGGTAAGGACAAAGGCAAAGAAGGAGTAATCCTAGCTGCTTTCCCTAAACAAGATCGCGTTCTTGTTGAAGGTGTTAATATCGTGAAAAAACACGTTAAACCTAACCAATTGAATCCACAAGGTGGGATTGTAAGCCAAGAGGCTGCAATTCACGTTTCGAACGTAATGCTAATCGATCCTAAATCTGGCGAGCCGACTCGTGTAGGTTATAAAATCGAAAACGGTAAAAAAGTTCGTGTTGCAAAAAAATCAGGTGCAGTAATCGACTAATTAGTAAATAAAAGAAGGGAGGTACACACATGAGCCGCCTAAAAGAAAAATATTTAAATGAAGTTTCTCCTGCTCTTATGAGCAAATTTGGATATAAATCAGTTATGCAATTGCCGAAAGTTGAAAAAATCGTTATCAACATGGGTGTTGGTGATGCTGTTCAAAACTCTAAAGCATTAGATGCAGCTGTAGAAGAATTAACAATTATCACTGGTCAAAAACCAGTTGTAACTAAAGCGAAAAAATCGATCGCAGGTTTCCGTTTACGTGAAGGTATGCCTATCGGTGCTAAAGTTACATTACGCGGTGAGCGTATGTATGAATTCTTGGACAAATTAATCTCAATTTCACTTCCTCGTGTACGTGACTTCCGTGGTGTTTCTAAAAAAGCATTCGATGGTCGCGGTAACTACACTCTAGGTGTTAAAGAGCAATTAATTTTCCCAGAAATCGATTACGATAAAGTTTCAAAAGTACGCGGTATGGACATCGTGATCGTAACGACAGCGAACTCTGACGAAGAAGCTCGCGAGTTATTGACACAATTCGGTATGCCGTTCCAAAAGTAATCAAACAAGGAGGGCGAAAACGTGGCTAAAAAATCTATGATCGTTAAACAACAACGTAAGCAAAAGTTTAAAGTGCAAGAATATACACGTTGTGAACGCTGTGGTCGTCCACACTCTGTATATCGCAAATTCAAACTTTGCCGTATTTGTTTCCGAGAACTTGCATATAAGGGACAAATTCCTGGCGTGAAAAAAGCCAGCTGGTAATCCCCTAATTTGGGAAGGAGGTAAATGTAATGACAATGACTGATCCGATTGCAGATATGCTTACTCGCATTCGTAATGCGAACATGGTTCGTCACGAGAAGTTAGAAGTACCAGCTTCCAACGTGAAAAAAGAAATCGCTGAAATTTTAAAGCGTGAAGGTTTCGTACGTGACGTAGAATACGTGGAAGACAACAAGCAAGGTATTATCCGTATCTTCTTAAAATACGGTAAAGATAACGAGCGTGTTATCACTGGCTTAAAACGTATTTCTAAACCTGGTCTACGTGTATACGCAAAAACAAATGAAGTTCCTAAAGTACTGAACGGTCTTGGTATCGCTTTAGTGTCAACTTCACAAGGTTTATTAACAGATAAAGAAGCTCGCGCTAAACAAGTTGGCGGCGAAGTTCTAGCATACGTTTGGTAATTAGCAATAAATGAATGGAGGTGCAACTAAATGTCTCGTGTAGGTAAAAAAATTATCGAGGTACCAGCTAACGTAACTGTTACTGTTGCAGCTGACAACACTGTTACTGTTAAAGGTCCTAAAGGCGAACTTGTTCGTTCTTTCCACCAAGATATGAAAATTGAGCAAGAAGGTAACGTAATCTCAGTATCACGTCCTTCTGATTCAAAAGAACACCGCACAAACCACGGTACTACTCGTGCGCTTCTAGCGAACATGGTTACTGGTGTTTCTGCAGGTTTCGAAAAAGCTTTAGAACTTATCGGTGTTGGTTACCGTGCGCAGTTACAAGGCAAAAAACTTGTACTTAACGTAGGTTACTCTCATCCAGTAGAGTTCACACCTGAAGATGGTCTAGAAATTGAAGTTCCTTCTAACACTAAAATCATCATTAAAGGTATCAGCAAAGAGCGCGTTGGTGCTCTAGCATCTAACATCCGTGACGTTCGTCCACCAGAGCCATATAAAGGTAAAGGTATCCGTTACGAAGGCGAATACGTTCGTCGTAAAGAAGGTAAAACAGGTAAATAATGCTGCTTAAGCATTAGAAAGGAGTGACCCTTGTGATTACGAAACAGGATAAAAATCAAGTTCGTAAAAAACGTCATGCACGAGTACGTTCTAAAATTTCGGGTACTGCTGAGCGTCCACGCTTAAATGTATTCCGTTCTAACAAGAACATCTACGCTCAACTTATCGATGACGTAGCAGGCGTAACAATTGTTAGCGCATCTTCTCAAGAAAATGGTTTTGAAGGTGCTGGTAGCAATGTTGAAGCTGCATCAAAAATCGGTGAAACAATCGCGAAACGCGCTGCGGAAAAAAATATTACTGCTGTAGTTTTTGACCGTGGTGGTTACTTATATCATGGACGCGTGAAAGCTTTAGCTGAAGCTGCACGTGAGAATGGTTTAGAATTTTAATAAGAAGGAGGGACACATTTCATGAGTCGAATTGACGCAAACAAACTTGGAGAACTTGAAGAACGCGTAGTTACTATTAACCGTGTTGCTAAAGTTGTTAAAGGTGGACGTCGCTTCCGCTTCACAGCACTAGTTGTTGTTGGCGATAGAAACGGTCATGTAGGTTTCGGTACTGGTAAAGCTCAAGAGGTTCCAGATGCTATCCGTAAAGCTGTTGAAGATGCGAAGAAAAACTTAGTAGAAGTGCCACGTGTTGGTGGAACAACTCCACACTTAGTGCTTGGTCGCTTCGGTGCAGGAGAAATCCTAATTAAACCTGCTGCTCCTGGTACAGGGGTTATCGCTGGTGGTCCAGTACGTGCAGTACTAGAACTTGCTGGTATTACTGATATTCTTTCAAAATCTCTTGGATCTAACACACCAATCAACATGGTGCGTGCAACTGTTCAAGGTTTAACTGAATTAAAACGCGTAGAGGACGTAGCAAAATTACGTGGTAAATCAGTGGAAGAAATATTAGGATAAGGGGGGAAAGATAATATGGCTAACAAATTAGAAATCACCCTTACTAAATCTGTGATTGGTACTAAACCTGCACAACGCAAAACTGTTGAAGCTTTAGGTTTACGTAAATTACACCAAACTGTAGAGAAAGCTGATAACGCAGCTACTCGCGGTATGCTTGATAAAGTAGCTCACTTAGTTACTGTAAAAGAAATTTAATTTCCAATTAATGAACAAGGAGGTGCCACCCACTATGAAACTGCATGAGTTAAAACCAGCAGAAGGTTCTCGTAAGCAACGCAACCGCGTTGGTCGTGGTATCGGTTCTGGTAACGGTAAAACAGCAGGTAAAGGTCATAAAGGTCAAAACGCTCGTTCTGGTGGCGGTGTACGCCCAGGCTTTGAAGGCGGTCAAAACCCATTATTCCGTCGTTTACCAAAACGTGGCTTTACGAACATTAACCGTAAAGAATACGCGATCGTTAACCTTGACGCTTTAAACCGTTTCGAAGACGGTGCAGAGGTTACAACTGCATTATTACTTGAAACTGGTCTTGTGAGTAATGAAAAAGCTGGAATTAAAGTTCTTGGCAACGGAACTCTTAACAAAAAGCTTACAGTTAAAGCTCATAAATTCTCAGCTTCAGCTAAAGAAGCAATCGAGAATGCCGGCGGAACTACTGAGGTGATTTAATGTTTCAGACAATCTCTAACTTTATGCGTGTTCGAGATATAAGAAATAAAATCATTTTCACTCTTTTAATGTTAATCGTTTTCCGTATTGGAACATTCATTCCAGTACCTAACGTTGACGCAAATGTATTAAAGGCAACTGATGAGTTTAACCTCGTTGGTTTCCTGAATACTTTTGGCGGTGGTGCTTTAAAGAACTTCTCTATCTTTGCGATGGGGATTATGCCTTACATCACAGCCTCAATTATTGTTCAGTTATTGCAAATGGACGTAGTACCGAAGTTTGCTGAATGGGCAAAGCAAGGTGAAGTCGGAAGACGTAAACTTGCACAATTTACTCGCTACTTTACTATTATTCTTGCTTTCATCCAATCATTCGCAATGTCATTTGGTTTTAATAGAATGTATGGCGGATCATTGATTAAAGAAGAAGGGATTCTAACATATGTTACAATCGCCATTGTATTGACAGCGGGGACAGCTTTCCTTGTATGGCTTGCAGAGCAAATTACTTCACACGGTGTTGGGAATGGTATTTCTGTTGTAATCTTCGCAGGTATCGTTGCAGCATTGCCTACAGGAATCAACCAAATCTTTGCACAGCAAATCGAGGGTGCTGGGGATAAATTATTTATCAACATCATAATCCTTGCATTGCTTGTATTGGTTTTACTCGCAGTTGTAGTTGGAGTTATTTATGTGCAACAAGCACTTCGTAAAATTCCAATTCAATATGCAAAACGAGTTACTGGACGTAATCAACAAGCTGGTGGTCAACAAACTCATTTACCTTTAAAAGTAAATGCTGCAGGGGTTATTCCGGTAATCTTTTCAGTAGCGTTTATTGTTACACCACGTACGTTAGCTACGTTCTTTGGTCAAAATGACGTAACTACTTTCATTGAAAACACGTTTGATTATACGAAACCTGTTGGAATGATTATTTACGTTGCATTGATCGTCGCGTTCACATATTTCTATGCATTCGTACAAGTGAATCCTGAAAATGTGGCAGACAACTTGAAAAAACAAGGTGCTTATATTCCGGGTATTCGTCCTGGTGAAAACACTCAAGCGTATTTAACAAGCGTGTTATATCGTCTAACATTTGTTGGTGCGATATTCTTAACTGTTATTGCTGTAATGCCGATTTTATTCATTAACTTTATGAATTTACCTGCCTCAGTGCAAATCGGTGGTACTAGTATTATTATCGTAGTCGGCGTAGCGCTCGAAACGATGAAACAGCTAGAATCTCAACTTGTTAAACGTCACTACAAAGGCTTTATGAAATAATGTTGGTTTTTAGGGAACGTTCTATCGTTTCCTTAAATCAGCAAACCTTTGGTGGGAGGAATATTTCCTAATGAATATCGTTTTAATGGGTCTGCCAGGTGCTGGTAAAGGTACTCAGGCAGATAAAATTGTTGAGAAGTACGCGATTCCTCATATTTCTACAGGCGATATGTTCCGTGCTGCTATTAAAGAAGGTACAGAACTTGGCTTACAAGCTAAGTCGTTTATGGATCAAGGTGCTCTTGTACCAGATGAAGTAACGATTGGTATTGTTCGTGAGCGACTGGCTAAACCTGATTGTGAAAAGGGCTTCCTATTAGATGGTTTCCCACGTACTGTTCCTCAAGCTGAAGCTTTAGATAGCATTCTTGCTGATCTTGGCAAAGCAATTGAACATACTCTAAACATTCAAGTTGAAAAGGATGAGTTAATTGCTCGTCTTTCAGGTCGACGCATTTGTAAAACTTGTGGAGCATCCTATCATTTAATTTTCAATCCTCCAGCCGAGGAAGGAAAATGTGATAAAGATGGTGGCGAGCTTTACACACGTGCCGATGATAATCCTGATACGGTTGCGAACCGTCTGGAAGTTAATATGAAACAAGCGCAACCTTTACTTGATTTCTATCAAGCAAAAGGTGTGTTAACTAATATAGATGGACAGCAAGATATAAACAAAGTGTTTGCTGATCTTGATGCTCTATTACAGAGCAGCCGCAGCTGATACCCGGCTCCGGGCGCAGAGTACTGCTTCCGCGGGAGGCATGCGGGAGCAACAACGAAACATAATTTTTTTGAGAGTTGCAAAAGCATATTGTGCCCGGTATATATTTCTTCTAAAAAGTGCAACATAGCTTTTGGAGGAGTATAATGGGTTTCGTGGAAGCATCTGTGTAACGGGTATGAATATCTCATCCAAGACATTCCGGTATTCGTGTAAACATGGGAGTTTCAGTGCCCTTATTGGTTCTGGATATTCCGTGGATTGTGTGAAGCGAAACCAGACGAGCGTCTTTCAAACATCTCTCATACAATCCAAACATATGTTGAAACGAGGTTGCTTCTATAGTTGCAGCAGATATCCGTTTGATGTAACGATGAGAACTTTAATTTGCATATAGAGAGGAGACAGAGTAGATGGCGAAAGATGATGTAATTGAAGTCGAAGGGACAGTTGTTGAGACTTTGCCAAACGCGATGTTTAAGGTAGAATTAGAAAATGGACATGTGATTCTAGCACACGTATCTGGTAAGATTCGTATGCACTTTATCCGTATTCTACCTGGAGATAAGGTTACTATCGAGTTATCTCCTTATGATTTAACTCGCGGTCGTATCACATACCGTTTTAAATAATCTTTTGCGCTCCGGACTACTAAGGAGGTTAGGTTAGATGAAAGTGAGACCATCTGTGAAACCGATCTGCGAAAAATGTAAAGTAATTCGCCGACGCGGTAAAGTAATGGTAATCTGTGAAAATCCTAAACATAAACAAAAACAAGGTTAATTCTAAAGGAGGTGCACAACGTACATGGCACGTATTGCTGGTGTTGATATTCCTCGCGACAAACGCGTGGTAATTTCATTAACGTACATTTTCGGTATTGGTAAAACTACAGCTCAGAAAGTACTAGCTGACGCAGGTATTTCAGAAGATACACGCGTACGCGACTTAACTGAAGATGAGTTAAACAAAATCCGTGAACAATTAGATTCTTACAAACTTGAAGGTGACTTACGTCGCGAAACTTCATTAAATATTAAACGTCTGATGGAAATCGGTTCATTCCGTGGTATCCGTCACCGTCGTGGTTTACCTGTTCGTGGCCAAAATACGAAGAACAATGCGCGTACGCGTAAAGGTCCTCGTAAAACTGTAGCGAACAAGAAAAAATAATTGGTAAAGGAGGTTCCTTCTTAACATGGCTCGTAAACAACAAACTCGTAAACGTCGTGTGAAAAAGAATATCGAATCTGGTATCGCACACATTCGTTCTACATTTAACAATACAATCGTAACGATTACAGATATGCAAGGTAACGCTGTATCTTGGTCAAGTGCTGGTGCTCTTGGTTTCCGTGGTTCACGTAAATCTACACCATTCGCTGCTCAAATGGCTGCAGAAACTGCTGCTAAAACATCCCTTGAACATGGTCTGAAAACGTTGGAAGTAACTGTTAAAGGTCCTGGTGCTGGTCGTGAAGCTGCAATTCGTGCGCTTCAAGCTGCTGGTTTAGAAGTAACTGCTATTAAAGACGTTACTCCAGTTCCTCATAATGGTTGCCGTCCGCCAAAACGTCGTCGCGTGTAATGGGTGCGTCTCATATTGTATGAGAACATCATTTTTTGTACAGACTGTCTTGTGCAGATAATAAACGATACGTCATTGACGATCGAATCTATGATGGAAAGAACCTATACATTCGATGTTTTGAAGGAGGGTAAATGAAATGATCGAAATTGAAAAACCAAAGATTGAAACGGTGGAGATCAGCGAAGATTCCAAGTATGGAAAGTTTGTTGTAGAACCGCTTGAACGCGGATATGGAAACACTTTGGGTAATTCTTTACGTCGTATCCTTCTGTCTTCATTACCAGGAGCTGCTGTCACGTCCATTCAAATTGATGGCGTTCTTCACGAATTCTCAACTGTAGAAGGCGTAGTAGAAGATGTAGCTTCAATCATTTTGAACGTGAAAAAACTAGCTCTTAAAATCTACTCTGACGAAGAAAAAGTTATTGAGATTGATGTAAAAGGCGATGGTACAGTTACGGCTGCTGACATTACACATGACAGTGATGTAGAAATTTTAAACCCAGATCTATATATTGCAACAATCGCTAAAAACGGTCATTTACGTATGCGTATGTACGCACAACGCGGCCGTGGTTACACTCCTGCTGATCAAAACAAACGTGAGGATCTTCCTATCGGCGTGATCCCGATCGACTCTATTTACACTCCAGTATCACGCGTTAATTTCCAAGTGGAAAATACTCGTGTAGGTCAGTCTTCTGACTACGATAAACTTTCTCTTGATGTGTGGACAGATGGCAGCATCGGTCCGAAAGAGGCGATTTCGCTCGGAGCAAAAATTTTAACCGAGCATCTTAACATCTTCGTTGGCATGACAGATGAGGCACAAACTGCTGAAATCATGGTCGAAAAAGAAGAAGATCAAAAAGAAAAAGTTTTAGAGATGACTATCGAAGAACTTGATCTTTCTGTTCGTTCTTACAACTGCTTAAAACGCGCTGGTATTAACACAGTACTAGAACTTGCGAATAAGTCAGAAGACGACATGATGAAAGTTCGTAACCTTGGACGTAAGTCACTAGAAGAAGTAAAAGCGAAGTTAGAAGAGCTTGGTTTAGGATTACGCAAAGAAGACTAAGCGATTTAAACAAAACTAACAAGGTCAGATTTTTTCTATAAAGGAGGGAAACATCCATGGGTTACAGAAAACTTGGTCGTACAAGTTCTCAACGTAAAGCGATGTTACGTGACTTAGCTACTGATTTAATCATCAACGAGCGTATCGAAACTACTGAGGCTCGCGCTAAAGAAGTACGTAAAGCTGTTGAAAAAATGATTACTTTAGGTAAGCGCGGAGATTTACATGCACGCCGTCAAGCTGCTGCATTCATCCGTCGTGAACTAGTAACAACGACTGATGCAGAAGGTAACGAAACAACATCATTTGCACTTCAAAAGTTATTTGATGATGTTGCACCACGTTATGCAGAGCGTCAAGGTGGTTACACTCGTATTCTTAAAGTAGGTCCTCGTCGTGGTGACGGTGCACCTGTAGTTGTGATTGAACTAGTTTAATCATAATAGAAAACTTGTGGTGAAGAGGGTGGGAATCACCACCCTCTTTCTTTATAAATGATTTATACGACAAATAATTAAGCTGAGCGTTATGATGAGCGGACACTAAGGTGTGGCGTCTCGTTTAGCTCTCCGCACCTCATTCAGGAGAAATAAGGGCTTGAGCACCCTTATTTCTTGAAAATGTAACGACTAGCGCATTTCTATTGAATGAGGTGCGCGCTTTTTTATTACTAAGGATAGCGCCAATTTGTGGTGCTTTTTTTAATATATGGGTTTAATATTTTCGTGAATCACACCCGTACTAGAACATTTAATTATTTTAATGTTTTACTTTTATAGACATAGGGATTGTAGTAGAATTCATACATAAAAAAGTGTAAGTTAGTTAGTAGAGCTGAGCATGGAGAGAGGAGTTCTAGAAATGCCTGAAATTTTATCTTTAAATAATGTGACTTTTTCATATACACCAGAAGAACCAAATAATCGTAATGCTGTCGAAAATGTTAGCTTCGCCGTTGAAGAGGGAGAATGGATTGCCATCGTAGGACACAATGGTTCTGGAAAGTCAACCATTGCAAAGTTGATGAATGGTTTGCTATTCCCTCAAGAGGGAGATGTACGCATACTGCGGGAACCATTAAATGAAGAAAACCTTTGGGAGTCTCGTTCTCTCATGGGAATGGTTTTTCAAAACCCCGACAATCAATTTGTAGGTGCAACCGTACAGGATGATGTTGCGTTTGCATTAGAAAACAATGGCGTGCCTTTTGAAGAAATGGTACATCGTGTTCATGCGGCACTAGAACAAGTAAAAATGAGCCACTTTTTAGATCATGAGCCACACCATTTATCAGGAGGGCAAAAGCAGCGTGTCGCTATTGCAGGAGCGCTTGCATTAAAGCCGAAGCTTCTTATATTAGATGAGGCTACTTCGATGCTAGATCCACAGGGACGTGGAGAGGTATTACAAACTGTTCAAACTTTACGAGCTGAAACAGGACTTACTGTCCTATCCATAACCCATGATTTAGAGGAGGCGATGCTAGCAGATCGTATACTTTTTATGAATGATGGGAAGAAGTTTGCAGAAGGTACCCCTGCTGAAATATTTGCTCTTGGGGACAAGCTAGTGGAATTTGGACTAGACTTGCCATTTGCGCTAAAGTTATCAAAGCTATTGCAAAAGGAAGGTGTTCCATTAATGGGACAACATATGACAGAAGAAGAGTTGGTGAATGATTTATGGACATCAAACTTCAACAAGTAAGCTATGCTTATGCAAAAGGTACGCCTTTTGAAAAACGGGCATTATTCGATGTAGAATTCAATATCCCATCACACACGTATCAAGCCATTATTGGTCATACTGGTTCTGGTAAATCAACTATTCTCCAACATTTTAATGCACTTCTAAGACCTACTTCAGGAGAAGTACATATCGGGGATCGTGTAGTGGTAGCTGGTAAAAAAGCAAAGGATTTAAAAGCTGTACGACAAAAGGTTGGTATTGTCTTTCAATTCCCTGAGCATCAGTTATTTGAAGAAACAGTGTTAAAGGATATTATGTTTGGTCCCATGAACTTTGGCGTAGCAGAAAAGGAAGCCGAAAATCGTGCAAGGGAACTTGTCAGCTTAGTAGGGTTACCAGAAGATGTCCTAGAAAAATCTCCGTTTGATTTGTCGGGAGGTCAAATGCGTCGAGTAGCAATAGCAGGTGTTTTAGCGATGGACCCTGAAGTAATTGTGCTGGATGAACCTACCGCGGGCTTAGATCCACGTGGTCAGAAAGAAATTATGGATATGTTTTATCAACTTCATCAGGAACGTCACCTGACAACCATTCTTGTGACGCATAGCATGGAAGACGCTGCCCGATATGCTGATAATATTGTAATTATGCATGAAGGAAAAAATGTTTTAAGTGGAACACCGCGAAATATATTTAAGGATGTTGATACATTAAAGAGCTTTCGCTTAGAACCGCCACGTATTGTACGCTTTCAGCAAAAGATGGAGCAAATGCTAGGGAAATCCTTATCAAAAGTTTGTTTAACCGAAGAAGAACTTGCAGCTGAAATTGCTCAAGTACTAAGAGAGGAGCGTGCGGAATCATGATGGAAAAAATGATTTTTGGACGCTTCTTGCCAGGAGACTCTCCCGTTCATAAACTGGATCCACGCTCTAAGCTAATCTTCGTATTTGCCTTTATTATTATAGTATTTTTGGCTAATAATACAGTAACATATGCCATGCTTTTGGCCTTCACACTGCTTGTTGTATTAATATCACGAATTCGCTTGTATTTTTTGATAAACGGTCTTAAACCAGTTCTCTTTTTGATGGCCTTCACCTTCTTGCTTCATATTTTTATGACGAAGGAAGGTGTTCCCGTTTTTGACTCGAAGTATATTACCATATACGATGAGGGGATTAGACGTGGGGTTTATATTTCAATACGTTTTCTAGTATTAGTATTTATAACATCTATCTTAACTTTAACGACGTCACCGATTTCCATTACAGACGGTATTGAAGTCCTTTTAAATCCTTTGAAGACGTTGAAAGTACCTGTCCATGAATTAGCTTTAATGATGTCGATTTCTTTACGCTTCATTCCAACTTTAATGGATGAAACAGATAAGATTATGAAAGCACAAATGGCACGAGGCTCTGATCTATCCTCGGGTCCAATAAAAGACCGTATTAAAGCTGTAGTCCCATTACTAGTACCTCTTTTTGTGAGCGCATTTAAGAGGGCCGAAGATTTAGCCACAGCGATGGAAGTAAGAGGCTACCGCGGAGGGGAAGGGCGTACTAGATATCGTAAGCTAAAATGGGATATGGGCGATACATTTGCGCTTGTATTATTAGTAGCAATAGGTGTATTGCTATTCTTCTATAGAAGTTAAAGGAGTATGCTTTATGCGACGATTAAAAATAATTATTAGCTATGACGGTACACATTTCTCAGGCTATCAAGTACAACCTGGGGAACGCACCGTACAGGCAGAAATAGAACGTGTATTAGCCATTATGCATAAAGAGGAAAAGGTGAAGGTGACCGCAAGTGGACGTACAGATGCTAGGGTTCATGCTACAGGGCAAACGTTGCATTTTGATACACCACTAGCCATTCCAACTGACAAGTATCGTAAAGCTTTGAATGTACAGCTACCTAGAGATATTCGCGTATTGTCTGTAGAAGAAGTAGCACATGACTTTCATGCACGTTATAGTGTAACTGGGAAGCGATACCGTTATATTTGGTCCTGTGAGCCTATTCAAAATCCATTTCGGAGACATTATACAGTTGATACAAACGGGGTCAAACCGGATGTGGTTGCAATGCAGAAGGCTGCTCAAGCTATCATAGGGACACATGACTTTTCATGCTTCTGCGCAGCCAATACAAGCGTGCAGGATAAAGTAAGAACAGTAACTTCACTACAATTTGAATGGCATGGGGAAGAGCTTCATATGGTTATTGAAGGCAATGGCTTCTTATATAATATGGTTCGAATTATTGCAGGTACACTTTGGGAAGTAGGTATAGATCGCCGGACGATTGAAAATATAGCACTGGTGGTCGCTTCAGAAGATCGGGATAAAGCTGGGAAAACCGCGCCACCACAAGGTTTGTACTTAGAAAAAGTATTCTATTAGTGTCACTTTCAACCTCGAAACAACTTTACCAGGTGTTTAATGAAATTGCTTGACTTTAAAAGTCATTCATTATATGATAACAGATGGTATTTTCATTACCACCACAAATAAGCCCCGAAAACTTATAGTGTAGTTTAATGAAAAATAACGGTAATCGAATCGATTAGGAGGATATATACATGCGTACAACATTCATGGCTAAAGGTCACGAAGTAGACCGTAAATGGTTAGTAGTTGATGCAGAAGGCCAAACTCTTGGACGTTTAGCTTCTGAAGTAGCTGCAATCTTACGTGGTAAACATAAACCAACATTCACACCAAACGTTGACACAGGTGATCACGTAATCATCATCAACGCTGACAAAATCCATTTAACTGGTAACAAATTAGAAGGTAAACTTTACCGTCACCACACTCAATTCGCAGGTGGTTTAAAAACTCGTACTGCTGGTGAAATGCTAGACAAGTACCCAACAAGAATGATCGAACTAGCAGTTAAAGGAATGCTTCCTAAAAACTCTTTAGGTCGTAAAATGTTCACTAAACTTAATGTTTACACTGGAACAGAGCATCCACATGCTGCACAAAAACCAGAAGCATACGAGCTTCGCGGATAATATAAATTAAGAGGAGGATATTACTTTGGCACAAGTTCAATACATCGGCACTGGTCGCCGTAAAAGCTCTGTAGCTCGCGTACGTTTAGTACCAGGTACAGGTAAAATTGTTATCAACAAACGTGAAATCGAAGAATACGTACCATTCGCTGCATTACGTGAAGTAATTAAACAACCATTAGTAGCTACTGAAACTACAGGAAGCTATGACATCCACGTAAACGTTAACGGTGGTGGATACACTGGTCAAGCTGGTGCTGTTCGTCACGGTATCGCTCGTGCTCTACTTCAAGTAGACCCAGATTTCCGTGCTGCATTAAAATCAGCTGGATTACTTACTCGTGATTCACGCATGAAAGAACGTAAAAAACCAGGTCTACGCGGCGCTCGTCGTGCACCTCAGTTCTCAAAACGTTAATTTCAAATTTTTCTATCAAAGACTCTTTCTACTTTTGTGGAAAGGGTCTTTTTGTATGAATAGAATAATTATAAAAAGCAATCGTTATAGTTGCCCGAATATGGCTTAATATGATTTCTGATGAAATTGTCGATGAAGCTGGTGTACCTGTTGTTGAATAAATCAATGACGAACACTTAGTTAGTAGTGATGTCTATTTCATTGTGTAAGCAGTTTGGACGAGCTAGCATAAAGATTCTCCCTAAACCAACCCAATCGTGGGCTGCTGCACATAGGGCAATGTTCACCGAAAGTATAAACGGCTGCTATTCTTCTTTCCTCAACGACCCTACTTTCAGCTGCTCAACGTGCTAATGCGAATTCAGGATGTGCTGTGTATTGTCACAGTTAGACATATGATTTCAATCTTCGGCTAACCCCTCACCATTTTCCAGCTACAAAAAGGACTCATCACCTGCTTTCAATGCATCTTTGACAAGCTCAATACATTTTTCTCAATATATTAAATCTACTGAATAAGAGCCCTTACTGTTTGATTGGTGGCATTGATATCAGCCGCCCCCTTCTTGTAGAAGTGTTAGGACTTGAACCGTTTCTCTATTCCCGGCAGCAATAATTAAATGATCGCTCATTTTTATCACCTTCACCGTCCAGTAGAACGCGTCTTTTAGTATATTTATCAAACTTTAAATAGTTTTCTTAGCATAATTATTGTTATTTCTGCACAAATTTAAAAATATTAAAAATATTTTCGGATAAGTTTATGCTTTTTTAAGAAATTATTTAGAGGGAGTTTAACAATGCATTTTATTATGAATTATGAAAGCTACAACATGCCTTTCAAGAGTGGGTTTGGTGTAACTAAAAAATATAAAGCAAAAAATGGAGGTAAGTAGGTATGAAGAAATTATTGATGGTATCTGTTGCAGCAATGGCACTACTTGCAGCATGTCAAGATAAGGAGCCTGTGAAAGGCAATACGACGAATGGTGAGGGAACAAAAACAGAAAGCGTTGCTACAGAAAATACAACGAAAGATCAAGCACAAGAGCAACTCACAAAGGGTCAAGCCATGGCAACTATTCTAAGTGCTACAAACTGGCAGGGTACAAAAGTATATGATAAAGATAACAACGATTTAACTGCGGAAAACTCAAACTTTATTGGCTTGGCTAAATATGATATGAAGACAGGTCATTATGAATTTTTTGATGCTACTACTGGCGAAAGTCGTGATGATAAAGGAACATTCTTCATTACAAATGATGGGAAACAAAGGATTCTAATTTCTGAATCCAAAAATTATCAAGCACTAGTAGAGATCACAGAATTAAATAGCGATATCTTCACTTATAAACGAATGGGGAAAGATGCTACTGGTAACGATGTAGAAGTCTTTGTGGAGCATATCCCTTATCAAGAAAAAGAGCTTACATTTACAGATCCAGATAAAACTCTTAATGCGACTACAGGAGATATCGTAACAGATGTAGACGGCGATGAAATTTTAGCTAATACATTATGGCAGGGCACAGTTGCTTTAGATGAAAATGGTAATGATGTAACCGAATTTAATTCAAATTTCATTAGTATTGCAAAATACGATGCAGAAACGAATAAATATGAATTCTTTAACCCTGAAACAGGCAAAAGCCGCGGTGATTATGGCTACTTTGACGTCATTCATGACAATAAAATCAGAGCTCATGTTTCACTTGGTGATAATAAATATGGTGTGGCTCTTGAAATTACTGAAATGAATGATAAGAAGTTTACGTATAAAAGAACAGGTAAAGATAAAAATGGAAATGAGATAACTGTGTTTGTTGAGCATGAACCCTATGAAGGGGAATTTAAACCAGAATTTACACTGCAATAAAATTGTTCTTCCTCCCTTACTATAGAAGAAGTTAAAAACTCTCAAGTTGAATACTTGTGAGTTTTTTTTTCTTTCTGGCATAGTTTCTCCACTAACTTCGTACACTAAATGTAAAAGGGTGGTGGATATGGGTGAAGCGCTGGCTGGCACTAGGAGTAATTATGCTTATGAGTATAGTGGTCGTGGCATATGAAACAAATGCTTCGGACCGTAACTTCTTTTTACCAGACCCACTTGGTGGCATAAAAATTGTCATTGATGCAGGGCATGGTGGGGAGGATGGAGGGGCTTCAAAGGGCGAAGTCATTGAAAAGGATATTACACTTGCAATTTCTCAGCACGTGGAGAAGAAATTGAAGAAGAAAGGCGCAACAGTCATCATGACAAGAACAAAAAATGGTGATGTTATTGATGAACACGCGCCATCAGAAAAGTACGGAACGTTAAGAGAGCGTAAAAAACAGGATATCTTTTTACGAAAGGATATTGTAGAAAAAGAAAAACCAGATGTGTTTATTACCATACACGCCAATGCTATTCCAGAAACAAAATGGCGTGGTGCACAGGTGTTTTATCATAAGGAGGGACATGCTGACGGTGAGATACTTGCAAAAAGTATTCAAGAGTCCATTCGTACTAATTTAAAAAATACAGACCGAGAAGCATTGTCTATTAAGCAGATTTATTTACTGAAAAAAGCAGAAGTGCCTGCGGCATTAGTAGAGACTGGGTTTATTAGTAATGATGAAGAACGGGCTTTACTTACCGATAAGAATTACCAAGAAAAAATGGCAGATGCTATTGTTGAAGGTATAGAAGAGTATCTATTAGCGAAAGTTGAGTAGAGCAACATCACAACGTAAATTAAATCATTTATGATATACTAACATTGAGACAATATAAGGGGAGTGTTCGTCGTGATTACTGAACAACAAGTACGAGAAATACTAGGACAACTACAAGATCCATTTTTACATAAATCGCTTGCAGAAACAGATGGTATTACAAACGTAGCAATAAAAGAAGAAAAAAATCATGTCAGTGTAAAAGTTGCGATTGCTAAATTGAATACACCTGAACAATTACAACTACAAATGAAAATTGTTGAGATGTTAAAAGAAGCGGGTGTAAACACAGTTGGTATTCGTTTTGAAGAGCTATCAGCTGAAAAGCTTCAAAGCTTCCGTGGCACAGCAACAGAATCTGAAGCACAGGATATTTTATCGCCACTTAGTACAGTTCAAGTTATTTCAATTGCTTCGGGTAAAGGTGGAGTAGGTAAATCAACAGTTTCGGTTAACTTAGCGGTTGCCCTAGCTCGTCTAGGCAAAAAAGTGGGCTTAATCGATGCAGATATTTATGGTTTTAGTGTGCCCGATATGATGGGTGTAACGGATATGCCTAAAGTAGTCGATAATCGTATTTTCCCAGTTGATCGTTTTGGTGTAAAAATGATTTCAATGGGCTTCTTTGTAGAAAATAATGCACCAATTGTATGGCGTGGCCCAATGTTAGGTAAAGTATTAGATCAATTCTTCCGTGATGTAGAATGGGGAGAGCTTGACTACTTACTATTAGATTTACCACCAGGCACAGGTGATGTTGCATTAGATATTCATCAAATGTTACCATCATCAAAAGAGATTGTAGTCACAACACCTCACCCAACAGCAGCATTCGTTGCAGCTCGTGCAGGTGCCATGGCTCTGCAAACAGACCATGAAATTTTAGGTGTAATTGAAAATATGGCTTGGTTCGAATCGAAATCAGGTGAGAAAGAGTTTGTCTTTGGGCAAGGCGGAGGTCCTAAACTAGCAGAGGAGCTTCGTACGGAGCTACTTGGACAAATACCACTTGGGCAACCAGATTGGACAGATGCGGATTTCGCACCATCAGTATATGCTGAAAAACATACTACTGGACAAATTTATTTAGACGTCGCGACGAAAATTATTGATAAATTAAATAAATAATAAAAAACGGATTTCCATCCTTTTTGGAGGAAATCCGTTTTTTAATAATCCACGATTATTCTGTGCCTTTTTGCTCCTTATCAGTGCCACCACTGCCACCACTTTGCCCACTTGCTTCTTTCTTATCGCCACTTCCAGATGAAGGTGTTTCACCGCTCTTTTTAATTAGCTCTTGCCATTTAGATTGCATTAAAGGGCTTTCGATTGTTTCCTTTACTACTTCCTCCATTTGCTTTCGCATATTGGAGGATTTAAGGATAGTCTCTAGCTGTTTCTGCATATCAGGCTGTCCAAAAAAGGCTTCCATATCCTTTTGGAAAGTTGGATCTTTTATTAAGTCCTTCATAATATCCTGTTGCTGTTTTTGCATACTTTTCGCAACTGTTTCCTTAAACTTTGGATCTTCAAAGGTTTTCTTCCAAAAGTCTTCTGCTTCCTTGGAAAGTAATGTTTCCTCAGTAGCTTTTTTCACTTCATCATGCTCTAAAATCAACAGCTCACGGAAACTGGGCTCTTCTAAAAGCTGTCGCAATGCCTTTTTACCGTCCTCTGTTTGTAAAGAGTCAATCATAATTTTTTTTATTTCATCATAGGACATAGTAGAGGTTTTATCTTGTGAACAGGCAGAAAGAAATAGCATTAGAATCAGTAATATGGTGAATTTTCGCATCGACAATCAGTCCTTTCTATAGATAGACTCTTTCAATTATTGTTCACATTTCTGATGACTTTATGTATTGGGAAAGATGAGAAATAGCTTTTTTAACAATGCATTGATAAAATAAGGACAGATATATTGAGAAATTGGGGGACTTTTAGTTGTGACGATACGAAATTGGGCAAAGTTTTTCTTCTTTGCAATGCTCGTTGGTGGGGTAGTCAACGGAGCTTTTAGTTTATTTATTCGCTGGGATTTCTTCCAACCATACATAGCAAACGGTCATTGGGGAGAATTTTTCGCTGGACTATTATGGATGGTCTTCTTAGGATTTACAATGAGTGTTATTGCACAAGCTGGTTTTTTCGCTTATTTAACACTCCATCAAGTAGGTGTAAATATCTTTAGAACACTTACATTATGGAATTGGGTACAGCTTTTACTCATTGCAATTACAATTTTTGATATTATTTTCTTCCGTTTTGTACCTGGTGTAAAGGATGGGCAAAGCTGGTTATTCTATGTTGGATTATTAATTGTTCTCATTTTTGGAGCCATAGCTACAGCTGTTCAAAAAGTAAAATTAACAGGGAAAAAACATGTATTCATTTCTGCTCTTTTCTTCATGATTGTCATTACAACTTTGGAATGGACAATTGCGTTAATGGGTCGTGATGAAAATATTAATGAATATGTCGCATTGTTATTATTCCCGTTATTAGCGGTTAATGCATATCAATTATTAGTATTGCCTAAATATAATGCAAAATCCGATGAAGATCGTCAAAAATTAGAAGCACGTCGTAAAGCGCGCCAAGAACAAGCAAAAAATGCTTAAATGAAAAAAATTGCCTCCTACAAAATAGAGGCAATTTTTTTATGGAGATTTTTTAGTTTGCACTTTATAGCCAAATATATTTTCCTCAATTGACATAAACTTATTTTGTCGTATTAAAGTATTAAGTTCTTTCAAAGTAAAAGAGCTATCTTGGTGTAGTGGAACAAATACAAAGTCCCCTTTTTGGAGTTTAGGTGTTTTCTCACCCTGCCAAATAAGAGAAGGAGATAGCAAATTCATTTGTTGCTGAAACAAAGATTTTTGCAAGTCTTGTGAATACTGATGATTCTGAGTAGCAAACCAGAGTGGCTTTTCCTTCAAATATTGTTCATAAATATCAATATCCTTTTGTACAAGCTTAATGTTAACAGGCTCTTCTACTGAATCCTTTGGTCCAAGTAGTCCTGTAGGTAATTTTCGCTCTTGAATAATTTTTATATGGTCAGGTGAACGCTTGATCCATTCGGTATCTAGAAGAAGAAGCGGATAAGGTTCTTTCACTGTTTTAAGCCATTCCATTAGAGACTCATCAGAGAATGAAATCTCTACAACCAGAGATGTGCCGTAATGACCTTTTGTAACGACAACTGGTGCGTTAGCAATATTAAATACAGAAATCATCGTGGAATTTATAGGCTTTAGAAAAACAAAGAGAATGCCGATTAGGAGCAGTGAAATCAACGTTTTTCGGATCATAATAACAACCTCGTTTCTATAATTTTAAATAAAAAATAAGTCTCTTTAAAAAAACTTATGATTTAGTGTTGACTTTCATGAATAATCGATGTTATTATGTATAAGTCGCCAAGAGGTGACAGTGAAATAAACAACATGAACCTTGAAAACTGAACAAGCAAAACGTAATCAATAAAGTTTTAAGTAGCTAGATTTACTAGTGAACGAAACAAAATTTTGGACATCAAAATGATGCCAGCAAAACAATTTGAGCTAATCAAATTTCTTTTATGG